>NZ_JBSVXG010000079.1:0-27188 GCF_054070595.1 Pseudomonas sp. SDO55104_S430
TAAGCGCTCAACTGTGGGAGCGAGCCTGCTCGCGATAAGGCCGAATCGCCACCGCGAATCCATCGGTTTGCCCCGGAGAAAAGCAATGACCGACACCCCAATGTCCCCCGCCGAATTCGAGCAGGCCCTGCGCGCCAAGGGCGCCTACTACCACATCCACCACCCCTACCATGTGACGATGTACGAAGGCCGGGCCACCCGCGAGCAGATCCAGGGCTGGGTCGCAAACCGCTTCTACTATCAGGTGAACATCCCGCTCAAGGACGCCGCGATCCTCGCCAACTGCCCCGACCGCGAAATCCGTCGTGAGTGGATTCAGCGCCTGCTCGATCACGATGGCGCGCCGGGTGAAGACGGCGGCATCGAAGCCTGGTTGCGCCTGGGCCAGGCGGTCGGTCTGGACCCCGATCAACTGCGCTCCCAGGAACTGGTGCTGCCCGGCGTGCGCTTCGCCGTGGACGCCTACGTCAACTTCGCGCGCCGCGCCAGTTGGCAGGAAGCCGCCAGCAGCTCGCTGACCGAACTGTTCGCGCCGCAGATCCACCAGTCGCGCCTGGACAGCTGGCCGCAGCATTACCCGTGGATCGACCCCGCTGGCTACGAGTATTTCCGCACCCGCCTGGGCCAGGCCCGGCGCGATGTCGAGCACGGTCTTTCGATCACCCTTGAACACTACAAGACACGCGAAGGTCAGGAGCGCATGCTGGAGATTCTCCAGTTCAAACTCGACATTCTCTGGAGCATGCTCGACGCCATGAGCATGGCCTACGAACTGAACCGCCCGCCCTATCACAGCGTGACCGGGCAACGGGTCTGGCACAAAGGAATCAGCCTATGAGTTTCGATCGCAGCATGACCCCGAGCTGGCGTCCTGGCTACCGCTTCCAGTACGAACCGGCCCAGAAAGGCCACGTGCTGCTGTATCCGGAAGGCATGATCAAACTCAATGAAAGCGCCGCGCTGATCGGCGGCCTGATCGACGGCGAACGCGATGTCGCCGCGATCATTGGTGAACTCGACAAGCAGTTCCCCGGCGTGCCGGAACTGGGTGACGACATCGAGCAATTCATGGAGGTCGCCCGTGCTCAGCACTGGATCGAACTTGCCTGATTGCGCGTCGGACAAGTTACCGCCCAAACCGGAAATCGGCCTGCCGCTGTGGCTGCTCGCCGAGCTGACCTACCGTTGCCCACTGCAATGTCCGTACTGTTCCAACCCGCTGGATTTCGCCGGGCAAGGCAAAGAGTTAAGCACCGAACAGTGGATCAAGGTGTTTCGCGAAGCCCGGGAAATGGGCGCCGCGCAACTCGGCTTTTCCGGTGGCGAGCCGCTGGTGCGCCAGGACCTCGCCGAGCTGATTGCCGAGGCGCGCAAGCTGGGGTTCTACACCAACCTGATCACCTCCGGCATCGGTCTGACCGAGCAGAAAATCAGCGATTTCAAGAAGGCTGGCCTGGACCATATCCAGATCAGTTTCCAGGCCAGCGACGAGCAAGTGAACAACCTGCTGGCCGGTTCGAAAAAGGCCTTTGCGCAGAAGCTGGAAATGGCCCGCGCGGTCAAAGCCCACGGCTATCCGATGGTGCTGAACTTCGTCACCCATCGGCACAACATCGACAAAATCGACCGCATCATCGAACTGTGCATCGCCCTCGAAGCGGACTTCGTCGAACTCGCCACCTGCCAGTTCTACGGCTGGGCCCAGCTCAACCGCGTGGGGCTGCTGCCGACCCGGGAGCAACTGGTGCGCGCCGAACGCATCACCAACGAATACCGCGCCAAACTCGAAGCCCAGGGCCATCCGTGCAAGCTGATCTTCGTCACGCCGGACTACTATGAAGAACGTCCGAAGGCCTGCATGAATGGCTGGGGCAGTATTTTTCTGACAGTGACACCGGACGGAACCGCACTGCCCTGTCACGGCGCCCGACAGCTGCCGGTGCAGTTTCCCAACGTGCGCGACCACAGCATGCAACACATCTGGTACGACTCGTTCGGCTTCAACCGCTTCCGTGGTTACAACTGGATGCCCGAGCCCTGCCGTTCCTGCGACGAGAAGGAAAAAGACTTCGGCGGCTGTCGCTGCCAGGCCTTCATGCTCACCGGTGACGCGAGCAATGCGGACCCGGTGTGCAGCAAATCGCATCATCACGACGTGATCCTCAACGCCCGCGAAGAGGCCGAGCACGCCACTCAGTCCATCGAACAACTGGCCTTTCGCAATGAACGAAATTCACGCCTCATCGCCAAAAGCTGAACCCTTGACTGCCGCCAGGGCCGTGGCCGCCGGCATCGATTTCGCCGAATTGCAGGCAGGCCCCCTGGGCCTGTTCTGGAACGAATATCGACCGGAGGACGCGGCCTGTCGTATCTGGCATTGGCGCGACAGCGTAGCGAAATGTCTGACACCGCTGGGCTTCAGCGTGCGCAGTCGGGTGTACGAATATGGCGGTGGGGCGTTTTGTCTGACAGGCGACGGTGTGGTTTTCGTCAACGAGGCCGACCAGCAGCTGTATCGGCAATCACTGAATAGCGACACGCCCGAAGTGCTCACCAGCGGTGTGTGTCGTTACGGTGATTTGCAGTTCGCCAATGGTCAGGTGTTGGCGGTCGAGGAGAACCGCGATCGGCATCGACTGGTGGCTATCGATCTGGCTGACGGCAAGCGTCATCTGCTGGTCGAAGGAGCTGACTTCTACGCCGCCCCGACCCTCAGTCTTGATGCAAAACGCTTGGCCTGGATCGAATGGAGTCGCCCGGATCAGCCGTGGACCGCGACCCGCTTGATGGTTGCCGAAGGTCTCGATGACGGTGACTTCGGACCCGCCCGCTGCATGGCCGGCGATGACGGGCAGGAATCTCTGCAACAACCTCGATTTGATGCCAGCGGCCGGTTGTTCTGCCTGACCGATCGTGGCGGCTACTGGCAGCCCTGGATGGAGTCGGAAAACGGTCTGAGCCCTTTACCGAGCAAGGCAGCCGACCATGGCCCCGCGCCCTGGCAACTCGGTGGCTGCACCTGGTTGCCGCTGAGTGAAGGCCGCTATTTGGCGAGTTGGACCGAAGGCGGTTTTGGGCGACTGGGATTGTGTGGTGCCACGTATGAAGAATTCGCCGGCGACTACAGCCGCTTTCGCAGCCTCGCCCTGGATGAGCGTTTCATTTACTGCATTGCGGCATCGCCCATCAGCTCTTCGGCAGTAATTGCCATTGATCGCCAGAGCCGGCAGATCAAGGTGCTGGCCGGTGGTATCGCGCCACTGCCCGCCGAACAGATCAGCCGCCCGCAAACCCTGCGCTACCCCAGCGGCTCGGGCGAGGCCCACGGTTTCTTCTACCCGGCGATGACCGGCGATGCACAACCGCCTTTGGTGGTGTTCATCCACGGCGGCCCGACCTCGGCGTGCTATCCGATGTTCGATCCGCGCATCCAGTACTGGACACAGCGGGGATTCGCCGTGGCCGATCTCAACTACCGTGGCAGCAGCGGCTATGGCCGCGACTATCGACAGGCCTTGCATTTGAGTTGGGGAGACGTCGATGTCGAAGATGCTTGCGCGGTGGTCAGGCACCTGGCCGAACGCGGCCTGATCGACGGCGAAAAAGCCTTCATCCGCGGCGGCAGCGCCGGGGGATACACCACGCTGTGCGCGCTGGCCTTCCACAATGTTTTCCGCGCCGGCGCCAGCCTCTATGGCGTCAGCGACCCTGTGGCGCTGGGCCGGGCCACCCACAAATTCGAGAGCGATTACCTGGACTGGCTGATCGGCGACCCCGTAAAAGACGCAGAGCGCTACGCCTCACGAACACCGCTACTGCACGCGAGCAACATTCGTGTGCCGATGATCTTCTTTCAAGGGGAACTGGACGCCGTTGTCGTGCCACAGCAGACCCGGGACATGGTCGACGCGTTGCTGAACAACGGGATTCTGGTCGAGGCACATTACTACGCCGAAGAGCGCCATGGCTTCCGCCAGGCCGGCAATCAGGCCCATGCGCTGGAGCAGGAGTGGTTGTTTTATCGGCGGGTGATGGAGCAGGGAGATTGATGCCGGAAATTGTGGTGCGCCAATCGCGAGCAGGCTCGCTCCCACAATTGATCTCGGATGTGCTCACTTGTTGTGGTCACTGAAGATTCAATGTGGGAGCGAGCCTGCTCGCGATAGCGATCTATCAGGCCCCGCCAACCTCAACGCTTGGCGATGATGTAAACCGCATGCACGATCCCCGGAATGTAACCGCACAGCGTCAAAAGAATATTCAGCCAGAACGCCCCGCCAAATCCCACTTGCAGAAACACACCCAGCGGCGGCAAGAGAATGGCGATGATGATGCGAATGAAATCCATGGGTTCAGCTCCTGATTGAAGTCGGCTTGTGCAAGCCATACATGCAATCGACCTGCGCGGTGGGTGAGGGTTCAGCCAAGTGAATCAGGCCAGAATTTCCAGGCCATGTTTCTGAACGATGCTCAACAACTTCAACGCCATGCCACTGGGGTGTTTATCCCCTGCTTCCCATTGTTTGACGGTGGAGGGGCTGGTGTTCAGGTAGCGGGCGAATACAGGCTGACTGACATTGTTGCGCTCGCGCAGAGCCTTGATCTGTTCTGGTGAGATTTCATCCGGAACCGTAGCCAGACATGACTCATCGAATTCGCGCATGGTCGCCTTGCTGATGGCTCCGATGGCATATAACGCACTGGCGGATTCGTGGACCGACTCTAATGCTTCACTTTTGAATTTTTTACTCATGGAATATCTCCATTAAATCCTTCGTATCCAGCAAGTACTGAACTTGCCACTCTGTCAGTTCCTGATAGAACTTCACCATTTTTCGGAACCCCAGCAAGTCGGCATGGGTGATATTGCTCAGGTCTTTCTTGGCATAAAGGTATTGGTAAACCCAGCAACCTCCACCTTTGGCCAAAACAATCGACCGATGCCGATTGGCATTCAAACGCTTCTTCCAGACCCCTCCACCGAGATCCACCGCCTGCCCCTTGAGCATCTCGGCGAACGCTTCTCGAAGCTCGTCATCACCGATCCACGCCTTCGCCGCCTGCATTGCAAAACGTTTTGTCTTGAACAGCCTCGGTAACATTGGCATCCCTTCCAAAAACATACCACCCAGTGGTATAGAACTCAAAGGCATCACAACAACAAAATTGTTGCGATGGCACCGACGCTCCTTGCCGACGCTCCGCTAAAAAGCCATTTTTCCCCCAACCACTCAAGCCGAAATTGCCTTTTGCAAAACCCGGCCACAAAAAAACGCCCCACGCCAAAAGAATCAGGCATGGGGCGTGCGTTATACCGCGAGACGGTTCGGGTGTTGGGGGCAGGCTGTCAGCTCAGACGGCGATGCCTTTTCGGCACTGCACTTGCGCGGTGCGCACTCGGGAAAAGGCGCGGGCCAGGCGCAGGAGCATTTCGTCTATGTTGGCCTTGCTGACGGTCAGTGCCGGGGTGAAGCGCAGGCAGTCGGGTTGCGGGGCGTTGAGCAGCAGGCCTTCGTAGAGTGCGGCCTTGACCACGGCGTCGGCGCAATCGTCGGACAGGGTCAGGCCCCAGAGCAGGCCTTGGCCGCGCAACTCTCCGTGGCCGTAGCGATGGGACAGGCGCTGCAGACCTTCGCGCAGGTGCTGGCCGGTCTCGGCGACATGTTGCAGAAACGCCTTGTCCTGCACGCTGTCGAGCACGGCCAGGCCGGCAGCGGTCATCAATGCGTTGCCATGATGAGTGCCGCTCATTTCGCCCACGTCGAAACAGCAGGCCTTGCCCCGCGCCAGCAATGCCGCCACCGGCACACCACCACCCAGCCCTTTGCCGAGCACGAGGATATCGGCGCGGATGCCGTAGGACTGTTCCGCGAGCAGGGTGCCGCAGTGACCGATGCCGGTTTGCACTTCGTCGAGGATCAGCAGGATGCCCAGTTCGCGGCACAGGCGTTCGACACCCTTTAGGTAGTGCGCCGTGGCCGGGATCACCCCGGCTTCGCTCTGGATCGGCTCGAGCAGGATCGCCACCGTCCGCTCATCCACCGCCGCATGCAGCGCCGGCAGATCGTTGAACGGCACGTGGCTGAACCCCGGAAGCTGCGGCTCGAAACGGTTGATCTGCGCCGAACTGTCCGACGCTGAAATCGTCGCGATGCTGCGCCCGTGACAGGCATTGCTGGCAACGATAATCCGCGATGCGCCACCGCGATGCTGTTGACCCCATTTACGCGCCAGCTTGATCGCTGCCTCACAGGCCTCGCTGCCGGTGTTGAGCAGATGCGCCTGATCACTGCCGGTGCTGCTGCACAGGCGCTCGGCGAGGTTGAGCATGCCGCGGTTATGCAGGCCGAAACCCGGATTGATCAGCGACTGGGCCTGCGCGGTGATTGCATCGACCATGGCCTTGGGGCTGTGGCCGAGGCTGTTGGCCCCGCCCCCTTGAGAGAAATCCAGATAAGCGCGGTCTTCGCTGTCCCACAACCAGGAACCCTGGCCACGGACGAACACCTGTTCCGGCCGCTCGACACTGGGCATCAGGCATTCGCTGGAAAGGTTGTCATGCCCGGAGGGAAAAGAAGCATCCGCCACCAGATCATCCAGACTCGGCGAATGACGACGCAGGCTGAACAGGTTCATTGGCTCAGCCCTCGTTGCCGATTTTTGTCTTGCCTATGTAAACACCATCGAAACAAACGGTATTCATCGCGCTCTGTGGCCCTGTAAGCCATGTGATTACGGTTAGACTAGGCTCAGACAAGGCGCTGAGCCATTTCGATTTACGAGCATTTTCGATAAGTATCTCTTATGGATTTCAAGCAACTCCGCTATTTCGTCGCGGTGTATGAAGAAGGCCACGTCGGTCGCGCCGCCGAACGCCTGTCCATCTCCCAGCCGGCGTTGTCCCAGCAGATCCGTCATCTGGAACAGACCCTGGACGTCAGCCTCTTCGAACGCAGCAGCAAACGCCTGTTGCCGACCCTCGCTGCCCATACCCTCTATAACCACGCCCTGCCCTTGCTCGACGGTCTGCAACGAGCGCGCGAAGCACTGGGCAACTTCAAGGGCCAGGCGCTGCGCACCCTGGCCATCGGCGTTTTGCAGACCGTGCACACCAGCCTGGTGCCGCAAATGCTCGAACGCCTGCGTCAGGAGCAGCCGCATCTGGTGGTGCAGATCTACGAGTTGTCGGGACTGGACATCGAACGCCGGCTGCTCAATGGCTCGCTGGATATCGGCATCAGCTACCTGCCGCCGCGGCAACCGGGGCTGCATGGCGTGATGCTGTACGAGGATGAACTGACCCTTGTCATCCCGGCGGATCATCCGTTGCGGGAGTTCAAGAAAGTCTCCATGAGCCAGGCTGCCGAGCTGCCGATGCTGCTGTTGGGCGAAGAGTTTCAGGTGCGGCAGATCTGGCAGGCGCAACTGACGAACCTGGGCCGTCGACCCCAGGTGCAAGCCGAGCTGAACAACATGGCCGGGATTCTCGGCAGCCTGCCGCACACGCAATTGGCCACCGTACTGCCCGGCCGCTCACAAAAGGCACACGGCAACAAGGAACTGCTGTGGAAACCACTGACCGAGCCACGGGTGCCATTGAAAGTCGGGCTGGTGTGTCGGGATGTGCAACGGCAACAGGCATCGATGGCCTTGCTGCGTAACTTGCTTGAGGAGGTGATGAATCGGCCGGACGACCGCCTTGAATCGCGCGCCTGAACGCTGAAGACTTTTTCGCAGGCATAAGAAAACCCCGCCGAAGCGGGGTTTTGCAGACTGTTTCCCTGACATCCATTTCACTCCGCCGCCCTGGCAGAATCCTACGTGTCCGTGTTGTTGCTTTGCGCTTCCTGCGCTACGTCCATGTGAAGTAGATTAGCCGTGGATCCAATTGGCTACTATGGGAGAAAAGCATTACGTCATGTAAGAGAATGCTTACATGACGTTACATCCTCAGAATTGCGCTGCATCCAACAGGAACAGCGACTCGCTACCGGCCTTCACCGACGCACTCAGGGAATGAATCCGCGGCAGCAGGCGGGCGAAATAGAACCGCGCCGTGCCCAGTTTGCTCGCGTAGAAATCCTCCTGCGCCTCTTTGCCCAACGCCGCCTTGGCCATCAACGCCCACATGTAGGCATACGCGGTGTAGCCGAACGCTTGCAGGTACTCCACCGACGCCGCGCCGATCTCGTTCGGGTTGGCTTTCGCACGGTCCAGCAACCAGGCCGTCAATTCATCCATCACGCTCACCGCGTCATTCAGCGGCTTGGTGAACTCCGCCAGATCAGCGCTGGCAGTTGCGGTGAAGTGACGGATCTCGTCGGCGAACAGCTTGTAGAACGCCCCGCCGCTGCCCACCACCTTGCGACCCACCAGATCCAGCGCCTGAATGCCGTTGGTGCCTTCGTAGATCTGGGTGATACGCACGTCGCGCACCAGTTGTTCCTGGCCCCACTCACGGATGTAGCCGTGACCGCCGAACACTTGCTGACCGTGAACCGTGGTTTCCAAACCGAGATCGGTCAGGAACGCCTTGGCCACCGGGGTCAACAGGGCGACCAGGTCTTCTGCACGCTTGCGCGTTGCGGCGTCTTCGCTGAACTTGGCGGTGTCCAGTTGCATGGCCACGTAGGTGGAGAACGCACGGCCGCCTTCGTTGGAAGCTTTCATGGTCAGCAGCATGCGACGCACGTCCGGGTGGACGATGATCGGGTCGGCCACCTTGTCCTTGTTCTGCGCGCCGGTCGGGGAACGGCTCTGCAGGCGGTCGCGGGCGTACTCGATGGCGTTCTGATAGGAACGTTCGCCGCTCGCCAGGCCCTGGATACCGACGCCCAGACGCTCGTAGTTCATCATGGTGAACATCGCCGCCAGGCCCTTGTTCGGCTCGCCGACCAGGTAGCCCACAGCTTCGTCGAAGTTCATCACACAGGTCGCGGACGCCTGGATGCCCATCTTGTGCTCGATCGACCCGCAGTTGGCCGGGTTGCGCGCGCCCAGGCTGCCATCGGCATTGACCAGGAACTTCGGCACCAGGAACAGCGAAATGCCTTTCGGACCCGCCGGTGCATCCGGCAGTTTGGCCAGTACCAGGTGGATGATGTTTTCGGTCAGGTCGTGCTCACCGCCGGTGATGAAAATCTTTGTGCCGCTGACCTTGTAGGAACCATCGGCCTGAGGCTCGGCCTTGGTGCGGATGATTCCCAAGTCAGTGCCGGCGTGCGGCTCGGTCAGGCACATGGAACCGGCCCAGATACCGGCGTACATGTTCGGCAGGTAAGCCGATTTCAACTCTTCGCTGGCGTGGGCGTTGATCGACAGGCAGGCACCGGCGGTGAGCATCGGGTACAGGCCGAACGACAGGCTCGCGGAGTTGACCATCTCTTCGACCTGGGCCGACACCGCCTTGGGCATGCCCATGCCGCCGTAGGCCGGATCGCCGCCGACACCGACCCAGCCGCCTTCGGCATAAGTCTGATAGGCCTGTGGAAAACCGGCCGGCGTGGTGACGGCACCTTCGGCCCAGTGGCAACCCTCTTCGTCAGCCGCGCGGCTCAGGGGCGCGATGCTTTTGCTGGTGACCTTGCCGGCCTCTTCGAGGATGGCTTCGACGGTTTCGGCGTCGACGGTATCGGCCAACACCGGCAACTCGGCCCAGAGTTTGGCGACCTCGAATACTTCATTGAGGACGAAGCGCATATCGCGCAGGGGCGCTTTGTAGTCAGCCATGGCAAACCTCGCAAGATCTAATACAGGTATTCACAGGAAGGGTATTAACGATGGGGCCGAGTGTACCCCAACAACTTTTGCGACACATAGGGTCGACACATGACTGTTTTGTTATTTTTGGTCATCAGAAAAAATCGCAGCCCACGACAGCGAATCCCTTTGGGAACTGCCGCAGGCTGCGATCTTTACAAACATCAACTGCTTAAAGGGCAAACAACTCCGCCGGCAAGTGCATCAGGCAATCACTGCCCGCCTCGATGGCCGCCCGATGCGCTGCGGTACGCGGCAACAGTCGCTTGAAATAGAACTCGTTGGTCGCCAGTTTGCTGCGGCAGAAATCCGCATCGCCGCTGCCGTCGTCCAACTGCGCCTGCGCCACCAGCGCCATCCTCAACCACAGGTAGCCAAGGATGATGTAGCCGCTGAACATCAGGTAATCCACCGACGCTGCACCGACTTCGTCGGGATTTTTCATCGCGGCCATGCCGATCCCGGTGGTCACCTCGCCCCACTGCCGATTCAGCTCGTTGAGCTGCGCCACATACGGCGCCAGTTGCGGGTGACCGGCATTGGCCAGGCAGAACTTGTGCACGATCTTGGTGAAACCGCGCAGCAATTTGCCCTGGCTGCCCAGGACCTTGCGCCCGAGCAGGTCCAGCGCCTGAATGCCGTTGGTGCCCTCATAGATCGGCGCGATACGGCAATCGCGCACCAACTGCTCCATGCCCCATTCACGAATGAAGCCGTGGCCGCCGAACACCTGCATGCCGTGGTTGGTCACCTCCAGGCCTGTTTCGGTCATGAACGCCTTGCAGATCGGCGTGAGGAACGCCAACAGGTCTTCGGCTTCCTGACGGGCCGTTTCGTCCGCACTCAGATGCGCAACGTCCAGCAACTGCGCGGTGAAATAGGTCAGAGCGCGGTTGCCTTCGTTGAAGGCTTTCATGGTCAGCAGCATCCGCCGCACGTCGGGATGGACGATGATCGGGTCGGCGGCTTTTTCCGGGGCTTTCGGGCCGGTCAGCGCGCGCATCTGCAAGCGCTCGTTGGCGTACTTGATCGCCCCCTGAAAACTCGCCTCGCCCAGACACAAGCCCTGCATGCCGGTGCCCAGCCGCGCATGGTTCATCATGGTGAACATGCAGTTCAGGCCCTTGTTCGCTTCACCGATCAAAAAGCCCCTGGCCCCGTCGAAGTTCAGCACGCAGGTGGCCGACGCCTTGATGCCCATCTTGTGTTCGATGGAACCGCAGGACACGCCATTGCGCTCCCCGGCGTCTCCCGCGGCGTCGGGCAGGAACTTGGGCACGATGAACAGCGAAATGCCCTTGGTGCCCGCCGGTGCATCCGGCAGTTTGGCCAGCACCAAGTGAATGATGTTGTCGCTCATGTCGTGCTCGCCGGCGGAGATGAAAATCTTGCTGCCGGTGATCGCGTAGCTGCCGTCAGCCTGAGGCACGGCGCGGGTCTTGATGATGCCCAGATCGGTGCCGCAATGGGCCTCTGTCAGGCACATGGTGCCGGTCCACTGACCGGCGGTGAGTTTGCTCAGGTAAGTCAGTTTCTGTTCTTCGGTACCGTGGGCGTGGATGGCCGACATGGCGCCGTGGGTCAGGCCGGGGTACATGCCCCATGAGGTGTTGCTGGAAGCGACCATTTCGCTGATCACCAGCCCCAGTGAACTCGGCAAACCCTGACCGCCGTAAGCCGGATCGGCCGCCAGCCCGTGCCAGCCGCCCTCGACATACTGTGCGAAAGCCTGTTTGAAACCGGCCGGTGTGGTCACCACGCCGTTATCGAAATGGCAGCCCTCTTCATCGCCACTGCGGTTGAGGGGCGACAGCACGTTTTCGCAGAACTTCGCGCCTTCCTCGAGGATCGCGCCGATCATGTCCGGGCTGGCGTCATTGGCCCCCAGCGTGGCGTAGCTGCTGTGAAAGTCGAAGACGTGGTCGATCAGAAAGCGCATGTCGCGCAGGGGAGCTTTGTACTCGGGCATGGTCGTTTCTCCGTCGGCAGATTTTTCCAACCTACTGCTGGCAACCACGCCCCACAATCACAGTCCAGACGCTGAATGCGCCATCATCACTCAGCCGTAGCGGCATCCATTCGCACGGCGCCGCGCCGCGTCTGCCCGAACGCCATCACGCAGTTACGCCCCGCGCCCTTCGCGCTGTAGAGTGCCTGGTCGGCGGACTTGAGCACTTCTTCCGGCGTGCGCTGCTCGATCCGCTCGGCGACGCCGATGCTGACCGTCACCGACACACTCGAAGCAGCGGAGCCGGTACGGCGTTGACGCCCCTGGTTGTCATCCTGCGGACGACTCTCCTGATTGCGCAGGTGAATCAGGTAAGTGGCGATGGACTCGCGGATCACTTCCAGATGCGGCATGCATTCTTCCAGCGTCTTGCCGGCAAACACCAGGGCAAACTCTTCGCCGCCATAGCGATACGCCTTGCCGCCGCCACCGATTTTCGACAGCTTGCTGGCCACCAGTCGCAACACCTGGTCGCCGACATCGTGGCCATGGGTATCGTTGAATTTCTTGAAGTGGTCGACGTCGCTCATGGCCAGCACATAAGTGCGACCCAGACGCTGCATGCGCTCGTTCAAGGCACGACGACCGGGGATGCCCGTAAGCTCGTCGCGGAACGCCATCTGATAGGCCTCATGGGCAACGGCGGCGGCGATCATCAGCATCACCTGGCTGCACATGATGTTCAGGGTGAACGGCAGGATGAAGGTTTTCGGCAGCATCCAGAACAGCCCGAGCAACCCGACAAGCTGCGCGGCGTGGAGTGGCCGGGGGTTGCGCCAGTACTGCCAGGCCAGCAGCAGGAAGGCCGCGATGAACACCGGATAAGACAGTTGAATCAGGCTCATCCAGGCGCCATGCAAGGCCGGCCAGCGGATCTCCGACAGCCACATCAGCAGCGCCTGCGGGTAACTCTGCTCCAGCCCCAGCGCCACGCTGCCCACCGCCAGCAACACCGCGAAACGCGCGACCATGTCCTGGAACAGGTGCGTTCTTTCCTGCCAGGCAGCGAAAATTCCGAACAGCAGCGGCAACAACAGGCAACACAAATGGAAAACCACGGCGGCGTCTTCGCGCACCTTGCCGTTGTCGCGGTAGAAGTCGGTCTGGGTGTCGAGCAGGAAATAAGCGGTGTACACCGTGACCATCAGAAACAGTTCGCGCTGACGGCGGTAAACCGCGCAATAAGCACCGCCGAGCAGCAGCACCAAGGTCGGCAGGACGTTGAACAGCGAGGTGAAGAAGACGTTGAGATCCTTGACGTAGGCGGCGGCAAGCCCCGCCAGCAACAGCAGCAAAGACGGCAGGAAATGACTGAAACGTACAGCAGAAGGACGCGGCAAGGGTAAGACTCCTACCCATCAGATCAATAGATGGCAATGTGCCAACTACTGTAACGGCAGAAGTCTTCAATTGCTGAGTGAATTAGTGAGGCATTTGTGAAAAAAAGCGTCACTGGCGACCATCGACCGCCAGTGACGTAAAGGGAAACTTTATTGCGGCAGGTCGTTATTGAACGGTTGCAATGGCCCCTCCAGCGCTGGCCGACCTTCGGCACCGATGGGTTTGAGCTGGAATTCGGCGTCCTGGGCCTGGCGAGTGGTGATCTTCGGGCTGACCGGTTTTTGAACGACAGCGTTTTCATCGCCCTTCGCACCCTGTGCCAGCACCAGCGACGGATGATCGAACGGTGCCCGCTCCCACGCCACCCGCGGATCGGTCAGGCCGACCTCCATGAATTTCACCAGGGCATCGATCTCATCCTGAGTCAGGTTCAGTGGCGACATGTCCGGATCCAGGTTGGAGCCGTTGTGCTGATTGACCGCCGGGTGCTCGAAGCCGCTGGTGTTGCTGGCATCTTCGCCACGCCGGTCGCCGCCGCGGTTGTAGAACTCCATGACCTGTTGCAGCGTGGCGCGGCTGCCGTTGTGGAAGTAGGGACCGGTCAGCGCGATGTTGCGCAGTGTCGGGGTCTTGAACGCGCCATCGACCGAGTCACGGAAGTTGACGTTGGGTTTGAGCGTCGCATCGCAGGGGATCACCGCGCTCAACGGCGCCTCGAAGGTGCAGACATCGATGTCCAGCGAGTCCGGAATATTCCCGCCCTGCAGTTGGGTGTTGTACTCACGGGTGAAGGACAGCGGGTTGCCCCAGGCATCCGTCCCGCCGACTGCCAGATCTTCGGAGGTCGGACGTACGCCGGTGTTGTAGAAGCCGTTGTCATAGAGGGTGGTCAGGCCGTCCGCCATGACCATCCGCTCGATGCGTTCGCGAGGGTGGAACTGCAAGCGGCTGGCGGCATTGGTCAGCTCCGCGCCGCCGTGGCAATTGACGCACTTGCCCTTGCCCAGGAACAGATTCATGCCCTGCACCTGCTGCACGTTCATGGCTGTCTGATCGCCGTTCAGATAGGCATCCAGCGGCGCCTGGTCGGACACCAGCGTGGCTTCATACATCTGGATCGCCAGGCCGAAGAACAGCGGGAAGTTGGCCTCCATCTGGGTGTACGGCGCGCCGCCCACAAGCACCTGCTGAGTGGCGTTCCACAGCCGTGGCTGGAACGCGTTCTTGATCAGCTCGCGATAGGTTGGTCGACGAGCACCGGACACCGGGCCGAGCACCGAGTCGGTGGACGAGATCCGCTGCTGCTTGAGCATCAGCGTGTCGAGCATGCGCCGGCCGATGTCGGCAAAGGTGCGCCCGCCGCAGGACATTTCCACCGCACTGCCGGGAGGCCCGACCGCCTGGGAAGCGGCGGAGGCATCGTTGAGCGCCAGGCGTACCTTCTGGGCCACGCCGCTGCTGTCCTTGGTCACATAGATCCCGGCATCCGGGTCACGGTTGCCGAAGGGCGAGAAGCCGTTGAACACGTAGTTGGCCCGGCCATCCCAGAAGTTGCGCACATTGAACGCCGCGTTGATCACCGACGGCGCGTTGCGCCCGGTGCTGCGCCGCACATTGATGCCGCCAACCTGAAAGATCCCGTCCGGCTGCTGGGTGCACTTGTCGAAACGCGGCTGGTTGGGCTTGACGAAGTTGGCGTCGAACACCCCTTGGGAGCCGATCACGTCATCGCTGGAATAGACGATGGGCGAGTTGCGATCCTGCGGATTCGACAGCACATGGGTCGGGAAGTCGGCTTTTTTCAGCAGATAGTTTGGTCCGCCTTTACCCCCGGATTTGGTGGCGTAGGACGGTACGTCACCGGGAATGTCGGAGGCGGTGAAAGGCTTGTTGAAAATCGACGCGACGTTGGCGTGAGTGGTGGCCTGGCCTGGGTTGATCTGGTTGGTAGTGCGATGATCGACCCCGGCGTGATAGTGGCAGGACGCGCAGGCGGTGGAGCTGTCACTGCCCACTTCCATGTCCCAGAACAGCGCCTTGCCCAGCAGGATCGCCGCCGAGCGATTGAGCACATAGTCGGTCATCAGGTCGACCTTGCGCCCGCCTTCAGTGCCTGAGGGGTCAGGCGGTGCCATCCCGCGCAACGATTGCAGGCTGGTGACTTCCGGCACGGGAGGTTCAACCGTTCCCGGCGGGTCAGCCGCGAACGCGAAGTTCAGCGTAAGCCCGCTCATGAGCGCGCAAGCCAGAGGGATGGTACGCAGGATTCGCGAATGATTGGCCATGATCTTTCTCCCGGTTCAAGGCGGAGTTGCCAGGCTCCGGTTAACTATCGCGAGATGGATTCATGACCAGACATCTTTCTGCACGCGCTCGCGACAACTCCAAACGAAGTTATCGGGTGCAAGGCACGGCGACACTGGCGAAGTGCTCGCTAATCGTTGGCTATAAGTATTGGCTCGTAGCTCTGCGGCGACGCTTGATTGCACTGTAGTCGTTACAAAAGATTTCAGCAGCATATTTTTACAAATTTTATTTGATGATTCCGCCTCTCGTTAATTACCGCAACTTCGGGGATTGAACACCCCCATAACTGGGTAAAAATCCCCACAAAAGCCTATAGGCAAGGGGCCGAAGGCCGCATGCGACATTCGAAGCGGAGTTGGCAAAACAATTGCAAATCTCAAGAAAACCTCTTGACTAGTTAAAGCAATAACTTCCACCAAAGGATCATTAACTGGAGTGCTTATTCCCACTTCAATAACTAACGCTGCGCGTCATTTATATAAACAACGAAAAACCTGTAGGAGCGAGCTTGCTCGCGATGAACTAACAGGCAACGCTTTTTATCAGGACACCCGCGCTATCGCTGACTTCCATCGCGACCAAGCCCGTCCCGACAGGAAAGCAAAAAAAAAACGCCGCTCTTGAGAGAGCGGCGTTTTTGTTGAAGAACTGCGTTAAGGCTTAGTAGCCCAGTGCGAAGTCTTCTTCTTTCATGTCCATCAGGTTGTTGGCGCCCGACAGCATGGTTGCAACGTGAGTGCGGGTACGCGGCAGGATGCGCTGGAAGTAGAAGCGCGCGGTCTGCAGCTTGGCGGTGTAGAACGCCTCGTCGCTGGTGCCGGCAGCCAGTTTCTCGGCAGCCAGACGCGCCATGTCGGCCCAGAAGTAAGCCAGGCAGGCGTAACCGGAGTACATCAGGTAATCCACGGACGCCGCGCCGACTTCTTCGCGATCCTTCATGGCAGCCATACCGACCTTCATGGTCAGCTCGCCCCATTCCTTGTTCAGTGCAGCCAGCGGTGCGACGAATTCCTTGACGGCTTCGTTGCCTTCGTTGGTCTGGCAGAACTTGTGCACGATCTTGGTGAAGCCTTTCAGAGCCTCGCCCTGAGTCATCAGCACTTTACGGCCCAGCAGGTCCAACGCCTGGATGCCGGTGGTGCCTTCGTACAGCATCGAAATGCGGCTGTCGCGAACGTTCTGCTCCATGCCCCACTCGGCGATGAAGCCGTGGCCGCCGTAGATCTGCACGCCGTGGTTGGCCGATTCGAAACCGACTTCGGTCATGAAGGCCTTGGCGATCGGAGTCATGAAGGCCAGCAGTGCGTCGGCTTTCTTCTTCTCTTCTTCGTCCACACCGTATTTGACGATGTCGACTTGCTTGGCGGTGAAGTACACCATCGCGCGGTTGCCTTCGGCGAACGCCTTCATGGTCAACAGCATGCGGCGAACGTCAGGGTGCACGATGATCGGGTCAGCGGCTTTGTCCGGCGCTTTCGGGCCAGTCAGCGAGCGCATTTGCAGGCGATCGCGAGCGTATTTCAGGCCGCCCTGGAAGCCGATTTCGGCGTGGGCCAGACCCTGCAGTGCGGTACCCAGGCGTGCGGTGTTCATGAAGGTGAACATGCAGTTCAGGCCTTTGTTCGCCGGGCCGATCAGGAAACCGGTGGCCTCGTCGAAGTTCATCACGCAGGTGGCGTTGCCGTGGATGCCCATCTTGTGTTCCAGGGAACCACAGGACACGGCGTTGCGTGCACCGACAGTGCCGTCTGCGTTCGGCATGAACTTGGGCACGATGAACAGCGAGATGCCTTTGGTGCCTGCCGGTGCATCCGGCAGGCGGGCCAGCACGATGTGGACGATGTTGTCGGCCATGTCGTGTTCACCGGCCGAGATGAAGATCTTGGTGCCGGAAACCTTGTAGGAACCGTCGGCCTGAGGTTCGGCCTTGGTGCGCAGCATGCCCAGGTCGGTGCCGCAGTGCGGTTCGGTCAGGCACATGGTGCCGGTCCACTCACCCGAGACCAGCTTGGTCAGGTAAGCCTCTTGCTGCTCAGGGGTGCCGTGCTCGGAGATGGTGTTCATCGCACCGTGGGACAGGCCCGGGTACATGCCCCAGGACCAGTTGGCTTCGCCGACCATTTCGCTCACAGCAAGGCCCAGCGACTCAGGCAAACCTTGACCGCCATGCTCGACGTCGTGGGCCAGGCTTGGCCAGCCGCCTTCGACGAATTGCTTGTAGGCCTCTTTGAAACCAGTCGGGGTCTTAACGCCGGACTCGCTCCAGGTGCAGCCTTCAAGGTCGCCCACGCGGTTCAGCGGAGCCAGTACCTGCTCACAGAACTTGGCGCCTTCTTCGAGAATGGCGTCAACCATGTCCGGAGTTGCCTCCGCGCAAGCTGGAAGGCTCTGATAATGCGCTTCATAGCCAAGCAGTTCGTCACGAACGAAGCGAATATCACGCAAGGGGGCCTTGTAGTCAGGCATAGCGATAAACCTCTGCTGATGTAACCGGGAATGAGCGACCGTGTTGGATTGTTATGACGGTCAAACAGTTGTTTGAAACATACGTTTACGCCTAACCCTTGTCAAGCGTCGATCTTTTGCCGCTCGTCATCGCCTGCGCGCCAAACAAGGCGCACGGGCACGCAACGTCGTTGCCCGAGCAGCACGTCATTAAACAAAGAGTAGTTTGCAAATAAGGACTTACGATGAAAAACGCCGCGAAGATTCGCGGCGTCAGCGGTGCAGGTTCAGCGAATGAGTCAGGCGAAGGTATCGATCAGCGTACCGAGCACTTCATCGGAAGCCTTGGCGACTTTCGCCCCCAATTCCACCTGAAACTTGCCCTGGGCCATTTCCACCATGTTGCCGGTCACGTCCGATTGCTGGCTGCGATCGGTCGAACGCAGGCGCTCGGCCTGAACCTCGGAGGACTGGCTGGTGATCGAACGTTCGATAGTGTTGTTGGCGATCTGGCCGGCGGCTTGATCAACGCGGTTCTGCCCTGTCTGAATGGTGCTCAGACCGGCATAAAAAGCGGTGCTTCCTGAGATTTCCATGGGAGAACTCGTCCTTGTGGAGGATCAACAGCGCCCATTGAACCAGACCTGAGACTTAAAGGCCCGTCAAAAACACTAATGGCACAGTGCTTTTGCCATAGGCAAAATTTAATCAAGCAGGTCCAGCTGCAGATGTTCGGCCACCGCTTCCGGCGTGACGCCCTTGAGTTTAGGCACTCTTCCCAGGCACGGCGCCGGGATGCGTTCGGCCAAAGTCGCAAGGTTTTCTTCAAGGCGCGAAGTCTTCGGATCGATGATGTTGGCCACCCAGCCCGCCAGCTGCAAACCGTCCCGGGCAATCGCCTCGGCGGTCAGCAACGCATGACTGATGCAACCCAGGCGCACGCCGACCACCAGAATCACCGGCAGCCCCAAGGCCATCGCCAGATCCGAAAGATTGTCTTGATCGGCCAGGGGCACGCGCCAGCCACCAGCGCCTTCGATCAGGGTGAAATCGGCCTGCATGTCGAGAATCTGCCGCATCGGCGCCAACAGCGACTGCACCGTCAGCGCCACGCCTGCTTCCCGTGCGGCCAGATGCGGAGCGATGGCCGGCTCGAAGGCCACCGGGTTGACCTGTGCATAAGTCAGCGGCAACGAACATTCCGCCAGCAGCGCCAGCGCGTCCGAGTTGCGCAGGCCCTTGGGCGTCACGTCGCAACCGGAAGCCACCGGTTTGCCCGCCGCCGTGCTCAGGCCCGCCGACCGCGCGGCATGTAGCAAACCTGCCGCTACTGTGGTCTTGCCGACATCGGTATCGGTGCCGGTGATGAAATAGGCTGCGCTCATAAGGGTTTCTCCATAACGGCGTACACAACCTGATAAGTCGCCGGCAGGCCCTGGGCCTGACGAAACTGCTCGTAAGCCTCAATCAACCCCAGAATCCGCGCCCGGCCAGTCAGTCCGCCCGGCCGTCCAGGATTGATGTTATGCGCGCCCAACGCCTTGAGTTCATGGGTCAGGCTGCGCACATCCGGGTAATGCAGCACGTGGGGCCGGGTCTGCAGACTGATCGCCTGCAAGCCGCTGGCCGCGCACAACTGTTGATACATCGCGAACTCGCGGAAGCGGTTGACATGCACCATGCCGTCCACCTGCCGCCAGCTGTCACGCAGTTCAAACAAGGTGCCCACGCACAGACTAGCAAACGCAAAGATTCCGCCAGGCTTGAGTACGCGATGGGCTTCGCTGAGCACGCTGGCGAAGTCCGCGCACCATTGCACGGCGAGGCTGGAGAAGATCAGATCGCAGGTGGCATCGCGCAGCGGCAAACGCTCGGCATCGCCGGCGATGAAGTGCGTGGCGCCACCCAGTGGCCGTGCGTGATTGAGCATGCCTTCGGCGATGTCCAGCGCCAGTCCTTGTCCCTCGGGGAAACGCTCAGCCAGCGCACGGCTGAAATGCCCGGTGCCACAGCCAAGGTCCAGCCAGCGTCCTGGTACGAAATCTTCCGGCAAGCGGCTCAGCAACTGGCTACCGACATCGCGCTGCAACTCGGCCACGCTGTCGTAGCTCGATGCAGCGCGAGAAAAGGATGCCGCTACCTGACGCTTGTCGGGCAAGCCGCCTGGAAGCTGGGGATTGGATAAATCAGTCATCGCCGGACTCATGCAAGAAAGCGTGGATCGCCCCCGCCACACCGTGGGGGTCTTCCAGCAGGAACGCGTGGCTGGCCTGTTCAATCAGACCGATTTCTACATCCGGCAGCAGCGAAAGCAAGTCGCCAGCGGCTTCGGCGGGCACCAGACCATCGAGGCCGGCGAACAGGTGCAACTGCGGACCGCGAAAGGCCTGCAAGGCCTGCCGGGTATCCAGTTGGGCTAGCACCTGCAGCCCGTTTACCAATGCCGAGGCCGGACTGTTGGGCGCACCGCCGAGCATCAGCCGCGACAACCCGCGCGAGTCCTCGGCGCCTTGTGCGCACAGCAGCGAAAAGCGTTTGAGGGTCGTGCGCGGGTCGGCGGCGCAGCCGGCCAAAAAGGCATCGAAGGTTTCGCCAGGCATCGCACTTGGCCACTGCTCGTGACTGACGAAGGACGCATTGCTCGCCAGGGTCAGCAAGCCGCAGCAACGATCGCCACGACGGGCCGCCAGTTGCGAGGCGAGCATGCCGCCCAGGGACCAGCCGCCGAGCCAGGCGTCCTGGGGGATCGTCGAATCGAGTTCATCGAGCCACTCTTCAGGATCGCTCGACTCCAGCTCCGGCAACGGCTCGATTTCCACCCGCAGGTGTTCGTCCAGGCCTTGCAGGGCCGCCGCCAATGGCTCCAGCGGGGAAATTCCGAGGCCCCAGCCGGGCAACAGAATCAGTCGATCACGCATCGTTTGGCTCCGGTCCAAGTTGTTTAAAACAATCGGCCAGTCCTTCTAACAATAGCTGCACCTGCGCTTCGCTGTGGGCGGCGGTCAGGGTCACGCGCAAACGGGCGCTGCCGGCGGGTACGGTCGGTGGACGGATCGCGGTCACCATCAAGCCGCGCTCGCGCAGCATCTGCGACAGGCGCACCGCACGCCCGGCGTCACCGATCATGATCGGCTGGATCGGCGTGAAGCTGTCCATCAGCGTGAGACCAATCTGCTCGGCGCCGTGGCGGAACTGGCGGATCAGCGTCTGCAAATGCTCGCGGCGCCAGTGCTCGCTGCGCAGCAGTTCCAGGCTTTTCAGCGTGGCGCAGGCCAGGGCCGGCGGCTGGCTGGTGGTGTAGATGTAGGGACGGGCGAACTGGATCAGGGTTTCGATCAGTTCCTCGCTGCCGGCGACGAAAGCACCGGCCGTACCGAATGCCTTGCCGAGGGTGCCGACCAGTACCGGCACATCCTCCATGCCCAGGCCGAAGTGCTCGACGCAGCCGCCACCGTTGGCGCCAAGTGGGCCGAAGCCGTGGGCATCGTCGACCATCAGCCACGCGCCCTTGGCCTTGGCTTCACGGGCCAGCGCCGGCAGATCGGCGATGTCGCCGTCCATACTGAACACGCCGTCGGTGACCACCAGGGTATTGCCGGTGGCTTTCTCCAGACGCGAGGCCAGGCTCGCCGCGTCGTTGTGCAGATAGCGACTGAAACGCGCGCCGGACAACAGGCCGGCATCGAGCAGCGAGGCGTGATTGAGGCGATCTTCGAGCACCGTATCGCCCTGCCCGACCAGCGCGGTGACGGCGCCGAGGTTGGCCATGTAGCCGGTGGTGAACAGCAGCACCCGCGGGCGACCGGTGAGGTCGGCCAGCGCTTCTTCCAACGCGTGGTGAGGGGTGCTGTGACCGATCACCAGATGCGAAGCCCCGCCACCGACACCCCATTTTCCAGCGCCAGCGCGCCAGGCTTCAATCACTTGCGGGTGATTGGCCAGGCCCAGGTAATCGTTGTTGCAGAAGGCCAGCAACGGCTTGCCATCGACCACCACCTCGGGGCCTTGCGGGCTTTCGAGCAGGGGGCGTTGGCGGTAGAGGTTTTCGGCACGACGGGCAGCCAGGCGTGCGGCGAGATCGAAAGACATGCAGGCCTCGACTATCCAGTGACACAAGTCTTCCCCTGTGGGAGCGAGCCTGCTCGCGATGGCGGTGTATCAGTCGACATCTCTATTGAATGTCAGTCCGCAATCGCGAGCAGGCTCGCTCCCACAAGGGGTTTCGCATTTCAATCAGAGCAACGGGTGGAGGGATCAAACCGCAGCGTTATAAAACTGCTCGCTGCTCTTCTGCTCCACCAACGCCTGCTCGATCGCCGCCTGATGCACCTCATCGGCATGCTCTTCCCGCGCTTCGGGCAGGATGCCCAGCCGCGAGAACAGTTGCATGTCCTTGTCAGCCTGCGGGTTGGCGGTGGTCAGCAGTTTTTCGCCGTAGAAAATCGAGTTGGCGCCGGCGAAGAAGGCCAGGGCTTGCATCTGCTCGTTCATGGCTTCGCGGCCGGCGGACAGGCGCACGTGGGATTTGGGCATGAGGATACGGGCAACGGCGAGCATGCGGATGAAGTCGAACGGGTCAACGTCTTCGGCGTTTTCCAGCGGCGTGCCGGCCACTTTCACCAGCATGTTGATCGGCACCGACTCCGGATGCTCCGGCAGGTTGGCCAGCTGGATCAGCAGGTTGGCGCGGTCGTCCAGGGACTCGCCCATGCCGAGAATGCCGCCGGAGCAGATCTTCATCCCCGAATCACGCACGTAGGCCAGGGTCTGCAGACGCTCGCTGTAGGTGCGGGTGGTGATGATGCTGCCGTAGAACTCGGGCGAGGTATCGAGATTGTGGTTGTAGTAGTCCAGGCCAGCCTTGGCCAGCGCTTCGGTCTGATCCTGATCCAGGCGACCGAGGGTCATGCAGGTTTCCAGGCCCAGGGCCTTCACGCCCTCGACCATCTTCAGCACATATGGCATGTCCTTGGCGGACGGGTGTTTCCACGCAGCGCCCATGCAGAAACGGGTCGAACCGATGGCCTTGGCGCGAGCGGCCTCTTCGAGGACCTTCTGCACTTCCATCAGCTTTTCTTTTTCCAGGCCCGTGTTGTAGTGACCGGACTGCGGGCAGTACTTGCAATCTTCCGGGCAGGCGCCGGTCTTGATCGACAGCAGCGTGGAAACCTGAACGCGATTGGCATCGAAATGCGCGCGGTGCACGGTCTGCGCCTGGAACAACAGGTCGTTGAATGGCTGAACGAAGAGTGCTTTGACTTCGGCCAAAGACCAGTCATGACGCAGGGTTGCAGAGGTGCTGGCGCTCATGGGCATTACCTTTCTTTTATGCAGGGCACGGTTCTATGCTGGGCGAGCAGCTGAGGCAGGGAATAACCACAGCCGCGACACGGATGTTCGGCATATTTAAGGAAGAGTCATGCGCTGTCAACCACGATACAAAGGACAGGTTTACATCTGGTTAAAAAACGAACAACACTGTTTGCTTTGCGATGAAGCCGCTGACGGCGCCACGCCCCTTTGCATGGCCTGTGAAACGGAGCTGCCCTGGCTGGGGGATCACTGCCAGACGTGTGCCCTGCCGCTGCCCGCTTCGGGCCTGACATGCGGCCAATGCCTGAAACAACCGCCGGCCTTCGAGCAGGTGATCGCGCCCTGGACCTACAGTTTTCCGATAGACAGCCTGATTACGCGCTTCAAGCACAGTGCGAAGTGGCCGTTTGGCCACCTGCTCGGTGAATTGCTCGCCCAGGCGTTGCAACATCGTTTCGACGACGACCTGCCCCGGCCCGATCTGCTGCTGCCGGTGCCGCTGGCCACCCGGCGATTGCGGCAAAGGGGGTTCAATCAGGCCGCGATGCTGGCACGCTGGCTGGGCAAACACCTAGATCTGCCTTGCGATGAACGGCTGCTGCTCAGAACCCAGGACACCGGCGCGCAGCAAACGCTGAACGCCAGCGAACGGCGGAAAAACCTGCGCAATGCGTTTGCGCTGGCGCCTGATGTGTCAGTCAAGGGTCGTCATCTGGCGCTGGTGGACGACGTATTGACCACCGGTGCCACGGCCCAGGCTTTGGCTAAATTGCTGATGGACGCTGGCGCTGCACGAGTGGACGTCTACTGCCTGGCGCGAACCCCAAAACCGGGCGACGCCCCCTAATCTGAAAACACAAATCCAAGGTGGGATCGCAATCCCTGTGGGAGCGTGGCTTGCCCGCGAAGAGGCCGGCACATTCAACATCAATGTCGCCTGACCTGACGCCTTCGCGGGCAAGCCTCGCTCCTACAGAGGGGTATGTGTGTACGTCACGTCTTGACTCCCACGCCATCACCCGCCAACGTCCCACCATCGTCACCACCAAAGCGCCCCGTCATGTCCCTGCCCACGCTGCTGTCCCAACACATCGCCCGCCGTCCACAACGCATCGCCCTGCTGCAGCACATCGCCGAACAGGGCTCGATCACCCGTGCGGCGAAAAGCGCGGGCCTGAGCTACAAGGCCGCCTGGGACGCCATCGACGAGCTGAACAACCTCGCGCAAAAACCGCTGGTCGAGCGCAGTGTCGGCGGCAAAGGTGGCGGTGGCGCGAAACTGTCCAGCGAAGGCGAACGGGTGTTGCGCCTGTATCAAAAGCTGCAAGCCTTGCAGGCCCAGGTGCTGGAAGCCGCCGAAGACGCCAGCGACCTCGACCTGCTCGGGCGCCTGATGCTGCGCACCAGCGCACGCAATCAACTGCACGGCACCATCGCCGCCATCGACACATTGGGCCACAACGACAGAATCCGCCTGGAATTGGCCGAAGGGCTGAGTATCGATGCGCAAATCACCCACGACAGCACCGTGCGTCTGGAGCTGCAACCGGGTGTTGAAGTGGTAGCCCTGATCAAGGCCGGATGGCTCGAAGTGCTGGCTGCCGAAGATCAGGCAACACCGGGATACAGTTTCCTCAAAGGCACCCTCGAAGAAATCCTCGACGCCGAAAACGGCCCCAGCGAAGTACGCATCAGCCTGCCCAACGGCCAGACCCTGTGCGCCCTGGCCGAACCCGAACACCTGCGATCTCGCGGCCTAAGAGCCGGCAAACCGGTAGGCGTCCAGTTCTCGCCATCCAACGTATTACTCGGCACACCGCTCTAGCCCAGGCATCAAACAACCCGGTGTAGCAGCTGCCGAAGGCTGCGTCCGACTGCGCTGCAGTCGCAAAAAAGCTCACCACGAAATCGCAGGCAACCACAGAACGGCCTGACGCAGCCTTCGGCAGCTGCTATAGGAACCTCGTCAACCAACTGCAACAAAACCTTCATCGAGCACCATTAAGGTAACTGCAAAAATTTGCAGGGAGCCTGATATGAGCCTTTTGGAAGAACACCAACCCACCGACCTCGAGCAGATGGTCGGCCTCAGCCGTCGTGGATTTATCAGCGCCGGTGCCCTGTGCGGCGCCGCGATGTTTCTGGGCGGCAATCTGTTGAGCCGCAGCGTGATGGCCGCCAGTGTCAGCGCCGGCAACAGCACTTTGCTCGGTTTCCCGAGCATTCCCGCCGCCACCACCGACAGCATCAGCCTGCCGCCGGGCTACAAGTCGCAGGTGCTGATCAGCTGGGGCCAGCCCCTGCACAAGAACGGCCCGGCCTTCGACCCGAGCGGCAATGGCAGCGCCGAGCATCAGGAAGTGCAGTTCGGCGACCACAACGACGGCATGAGCCTGTTCGCCTTCCCCGGTGACAAAAACCGCGCGTTGATGGCGATCAACAACGAATACACCAACTACCGCTACCTCTACCCCCACGGCGGCATGCCGCAGTCGGCCGAGGAAGTGCGCAAGGCCCTGGCAGCGGAAGGCGTGACGGTGCTGGAAGTGCAGCGCATAGGCGGTCAATGGCAGTTCGTCCAGGGCTCGGCCTACAACCGGCGCATCCACGGCAACTCGCCGATCGCCTTCAGCGGTCCGGCCGCCGGTCACGAGTTGTTGAAGACCAGCACCGATCCCCGAGGCAAGAAAGTGCTGGGCACCTTCCAGAACTGCGCCAACGGCAAGACGCCCTGGGGCACTTATCTGACCTGCGAAGAGAACTTCACCGACTGCTTCGGCAGCACCAACGCCGAGCAGAAGTTCGACGCCGCGCAAAGGCGCTACGGCGCCGTGGCGACCAGCAAAGAGATCAACTGGCACCAGCACGATGCGCGCTTCGACCTGGCGAGCAACCCCAACGAATTCAACCGTCACGGCTGGGTGGTCGAGATCGATCCGTTCGATCCGCAATCGACCCCGGTCAAGCGCACCGCGCTGGGTCGCTTCAAGCATGAAAACGCCGCCCTGGCCGAAACCCGTGACGGCCATGCCGTGGTGTACATGGGCGACGACGAACGCGGCGAATTCATCTACAAGTTCGTCAGCCGCGACAAGATCAACCACCAGAACCCCAAGGCCAACCGCGATCTGCTGGACCACGGTACTCTGTACGTGGCGCGCTTCGACGCCGGTGACGGCAATGCCGACCATCCGCGAGGCCAGGGTGAATGGGTCGAGTTGACCCACGGCAAAAACGGCATCGACGCCAGCAGCGGCTTTGCCAGTCAGGCTGAAGTGCTGATCCATGCGCGTCTGGCCGCCACTGTGGTCAAGGCCACGCGCATGGATCGCCCGGAATGGATCGTGGTCAGTCCCAAGGACGGCCAGGTCTATTGCACCCTGACCAACAATGCCAAGCGCGGCGAGGAAGGGCAGCCGGTAGGCGGGCCGAACCCGCGGGAGAAGAACGTCTACGGTCAGATCCTGCGCTGGCGCACCGACCGCGACGACCACGCCTCCCACACCTTCGCCTGGGACCTATTCGTGGTCGCCGGCAACCCGCATGTGCATGCCGGCACGCCCAAGGGCGGCTCGTCGAACATCACCCCGCAGAACATGTTCAACAGCCCCGACGGCCTGGCGTTCGATGAGGCCGGCCGGCTGTGGATCCAGACCGACGGCGACATGAGCAACGCCGGTGACTTCGCCGGCATGGGCAACAACCAGATGCTCTGCGCCGACCCGGTCAGCGGTGAAATCCGCCGCTTCATGGTCGGGCCGATCGGCTGCGAGGTGACGGGCATCAGCTTCTCGCCGGACCAGAAAACCCTGTTCGTCGGCATCCAGCACCCGGGCGAAACCGGCGGCTCGACCTTCCCCGAGCACCTTCCCAGCGGCAAGCCACGCTCTTCGGTGATTGTCATTACCCGTGAGGATGGCGGGATCGTCGGCGCCTGATCCGGCCTCATCGCGGGCAAGCCCGCTCCCACAGGGTTCTCGGTTGTTCGCAAATGTTGCGTTCACACCGCCCCACT
>NZ_JBSVXG010000080.1:0-25459 GCF_054070595.1 Pseudomonas sp. SDO55104_S430
TACAGGGCTTGTGTAAAACCTGTAGGAGCGAGGCTTGCCCGCGAAAGCGGTGTGTCAGCAACCATCAATGTTGAATGTGCAGCCGTCTTCGCGGGCAAGCCCGCTCCCACAGGTTTTTGCGTCAGACCGACTTTGCGTTCCACAACGCCAACAACGCCGGCAACTCGGTCAGGCTGCGGATTTCGGCATCCGGCAGGCGCTCGGCTTCCCAGATCTTGCCCGCAGGGTTGTACCAGATTGCTCGCAGCCCCGCCTGCTGGGCCCCGGCGATGTCATCGCCCGGATGATCGCCGATATGCACCGCCGCCCTGGCGGTGACGCCTCCGCGCTGCAAGGCTTCGTGGAACAGTCGCGCATCGGGCTTGGCGATGCCGATGTCCTCGGCGCACAACGCGAACTTGAAGTAGTCCGCCAGCCCCAGCCGGCGCACATCGGCGTTGCCGTTGGTGACCACGCCCAGGGCGTAGTGGTTGGCCAGCACTTCCAGGGTCGGTTGCACCTCCGGGAAGATCTCCAACTGGTGCCGCGCATGCAGGAACACTTCGAAACTGCGCTCGGCCAGGTCCAAAGCTTCGGCCCGGGCATAACCGGCTTCTTCCAGAGCCTGGAGCAGCACACGTCGACGCAGGGCACTGATGCGGTACTTCAAACCCGGTTCGCTATTGATGATGCGCTCGCGAATGGCCCACAGGTGTTCCACCGGAACCGCACCCAGTTTGGGCGCATGCTCGGTCAGCCATTCACGCAGTACCGCTTCAGCGCTGACGATCACCGGGGCGGTGTCCCACAGGGTGTCATCGAGGTCGAAGGTGATCAGTTGGATCGTCATGAATCGTCGCCTTTAATGCGTTTGGCCCGTGGATGGGCGCTGTCGTAGACCGAAGCCAGGTGCTGGAAGTCCAGGTGGGTGTAGATCTGCGTGGTCTTGATGTCCGAGTGGCCGAGCAATTCCTGTACCGCCCGCAGGTCCTGGGAGGACTCCAGCAGATGGCTGGCAAAAGAGTGCCGCAACATGTGCGGGTGCAGGTTCTGTCCCAGTTCGCGCTCGCCGGCGGCCTTGACCCGAACCTGGATCGCCCGTGGACCGAGGCGCCGGCCTTGCTGGCTGATGAACACTGCGTCGTCCGCCGGGTTGGCCAGGGCGCGCAAGGGCAACCATTGCTCCAGCGCTTCGCGGGCCTTGGTGCCCACTGGGAGCAGGCGGGTCTTGCTGCCCTTGCCGAGCACCTGGACCATGCCGTCGGCCAGATCCAGCTGGTCGAGATTCAACCCGGTCAGTTCGGACAGGCGCAAGCCGGATGAGTAGAACAGCTCGAGAATCGCCTGATCGCGGCGGGCGAGGAAATCGTCTTCGACGCCGCCCTCCAGCAGTTGCAGCGCGCGGTCGGTGTCGAGAGTCTTCGGCAGTCTGCGTTCACCCTTCGGCGGCGCCAGGCCGTTGGCCGGGTCGTGGTCGCACAGGCCTTCGCGGTTCAGATAGTGATACAGCCCGCGCACTGCCGACAGCAGTCGCGCCAGGCTGCGGGAAGACTGGCCCTGGGCATGCAGACGGGCGATCAGGCTGCGCAGGCGCTGGATATCCAGCGCCGTCCAGCTGTCGATGTTCTGTTTGACGCACCAGCCCAGCACTTTATCGAGGTCGCGGCGGTAGGCCGACAGGGTGTGCGGCGACACCTGCCGCTCACTGCGCAGGTGTTCGCAGTAAGCGTCCAGTTGCCGTTCCATGATCAGCGTACCGAGCGCAGGGAACTGTTGATCCGTGGCAGCACGCGGCCCATGACTTCGGCGATGTAGCTCAGGAAGAGAGTGCCCACCGAGCTCTTATAGTGCTGCGGATCACGGCTGGCGATGGCCAGGATGCCGTGGATGCCCTGATGGGAGATGGCGACGACGGCGGTGGAGCCGATCTGCTTGCGCTGTTCTTCGCCGAACAGGAAGTCCAGCTCGTGCTCGCGCAGGCTGCCGCTGACGCTCTTGTCTTCCTGCAGCAGGCCGCCGATAGCCACTTGTGCTTCGGCATGAGTAACCCAGCGACCGACCGGCGTGGGATTGTCGCCCAGCAGAATGAGGCTGACGAAGGGCACCTGGAAGTCCTGGCGCAGACTGTCTTCGACGCTCATCACCACGTCTTCCAGGGTGTTGGCGTCCATCAGGGCGAGGATCAGGCGGCGGGTTTTCTCGAACAGGCGATCGTTGTCGCGAGCGACGTCCATCAGATGCGAAAGACGGTGACGCAACTCGATGTTGCGGTCACGCAGAATGGTCATCTGCCGTTCCACCAGCGACACGGTGTCGCCGCGTCGGTGGGGAATGCGCAAGGATGGCAGCAGTTCTTCGTGCTCGACGAAGAAGTCCGGATGAGCCTCCAGGTACGCGGCAATCGCCGCCGCCTCCAGGCTTTCGGACGCTGATTCGTCGGACTGTCGGGCGGGTACCTGTGGCTTATCGGTCATGGCTTTGGCTCACTCAAAGACGCACTTGTCCTTCGTATACGCGAACGGCCGGGCCGGTCATCAGAACCGGTTGGCCAGGGCCTGCCCACTCAATGGACAGACGCCCGCCAGGCAGGTCGATCAACAGTGGCGAATCCATCCACCCCTGGCTGATGGCGGCCACCGCGGCGGCGCAGGCGCCGGTTCCGCAGGCCTGGGTTTCTCCGGCGCCGCGTTCCCAGACGCGCAATTGCGCGCGATTGCGGTCGATGACCTGGATGAAACCGACATTGACCCGCGACGGGAAGCGCGGGTGATGTTCGATTTTCGGCCCCAGCTCGTGCACCGGCGCACTGTTGATGTCGCTGACCCGCAGCACGGCATGGGGATTGCCCATCGACACCGCGGCCAGGTCTACCGACTTGCCGTCGACGTCAACCTGATAACTCAGGGCCTGTTCCTCGGCCTGGAACGGAATATCGGCCGGCACCAGGCGCGGTGCGCCCATGTCGACGCCGATCTGCCCGTCGTTGCGCACATCCAGTTCGATGATGCCGCTCTTGGTTTCGACGCGGATCTTCTTCTTGGCGGTCAGGCGCTTGTCGAGCACGAAGCGGGCGAAACAGCGGGCACCGTTGCCGCACTGTTCCACTTCGGAGCCGTCGGAGTTGAAGATCCGATAGCGGAAATCCACGTCCGGATTGCTCGGTGCTTCAACGATCAGCAGCTGGTCGAAACCGATGCCGGTATGCCGGTCGCCCCACAGCTTGGCGTGCTTGGGCAAAATGTGCGCATGCTGGCTGACCAGGTCGAGAACCATGAAGTCGTTGCCCAGGCCGTGCATCTTGGTAAAACGCAGCAGCATGGTTTTACTCCGGCAGCAGGCTTTCGCCAGCGAACAACTCGGCTACCGTTTCACGGCGACGCACTTCAAATGCCTGATCGCCGTCCACCAGCACCTCGGCGGCACGGCCGCGGGTGTTGTAGTTGGAGCTCATGACAAAGCCGTAGGCGCCTGCCGAATGCACGGCCAGCAGATCGCCTTCTTCCAGGGCCATCTCACGCTCCTTGGCCAGGAAGTCGCCGGTCTCGCAGATCGGGCCGACGATGTCATAGGTGCGGGCGGCGGTATCGCGTGGGCGCACGGCGGTGACGTCCATCCAGGCCTGGTACAGCGCCGGGCGGATCAGGTCGTTCATGGCCGCATCGACGATGGCGAAGTCTTTGTGTTCGGTGTGCTTGAGGTACTCGACCTGGGTCAGCAGCACGCCGGCGTTGGCGACGATGAAGCGGCCCGGTTCGAACACCAGCGCCAGGTCGCGACCGTCCAGACGCTCGCGCACGGCCTTGATGTAATCGCCGGCCAATGGCGGCTCTTCATCGCGATAACGCACGCCCAGGCCACCACCGAGGTCGATGTGGCGCAGGTAGATGCCGCAGTCGCTCAGGCGGTCGACCAGGCCCAGCAGGCGGTCGAGGGCGTCGATGAATGGCGGCAGGGTGGTCAGTTGCGAGCCGATGTGGCAGTCGACGCCGACCACTTCCAGGTTCGGCAGCTGCGCGGCGCGCACGTACACGTCTTCGGCGTCGGCGATGGCGATGCCGAACTTGTTCTCTTTGAGACCGGTGGAGATGTACGGGTGGGTGCCGGCGTCGACGTCCGGGTTCACGCGCAGGGAGATCGGGGCGCGAACGCCGAGCTCGGCGGCCACCACTTGCAGGCGCTCCAGCTCGTCGGTGGATTCGACGTTGAAGCAGTGCACGCCCACTTCCAGGGCGCGGCGCATGTCGTCACGGGTCTTGCCGACGCCGGAGAACACGATCTTGTCGGCGCTGCCGCCGGCGGCCAGTACGCGTTCGAGCTCGCCACGGGAAACGATGTCGAAACCGGCGCCCAGGCGGGCCAGGACATTCAGCACGCCCAGGTTGGAGTTGGCCTTGACCGCAAAGCAGACCAGGTGCGGCATGCCGGCCAGCGCATCGGCGTAAGCCAGGTATTGGGCTTCGATGTGGGCACGGGAGTAAACGTAGGTCGGTGTACCAAAGCGATCAGCGATAGCAGACAGGGCAACACCTTCCGCGAACAGTTCACCGTCACGGTAGTTAAAAGCGTCCATGATGCTCCCTTATTGGTAGACGTCGTGCTTGTGCTTGGACGATTGCTTCTGCGAGGACTGAGCTTGCTCGGCCGGGTCCTGGTCATCGTCGGGCAGGTACAGCGGGCCTTTTTGACCGCAGGCCGAGACGAGGCAGGCGATCGCGAGGAGCGCAGCAAGGGAAGAGATCAGGCGCTTCATGGCGAAATCCTTGAAAATGCATTAATTGGGCCGGAGTATACCGGCCACCCGACGGCTTGCCTATGCGAGGGGGCTCCCGTCCGGCGGGGCTTGGCGCATGCAGGTCGCTATACTGCATTCCCTGTGGGAGCGGGCTTGCTCGCGAATGCTGTCTGTCAGTGACATTTGTTTCGACTGACCCGCCATTCGCGAGCAAGCCCGCTCTCACATAAACAGCTCCCTGGGTCGTTATTTTTTGCAATCGACGAGACTCGGCCGTATCTTGCGGCGCTTGAGCCTGATCAGACACTTTTTGAGGTTGCCGTAATGAGTTTGTCCGAAGCGCGTTTCCACGATCTGGTCGATGCCACCCAGCAAACCCTGGAAGACATCTTCGAGGACAGCGACCTGGATATCGATCTGGAGAGCTCGGCCGGTGTCCTGACCGTCAAGTTCGAGAACGGCACCCAGCTGATCTTCAGCCGCCAGGAGCCGCTGCGTCAGTTGTGGCTGGCGGCGGTGTCCGGCGGCTTCCACTTCGATTACGACGAAGAGAGCGAGCGCTGGATGTGCGACAAGAGCGAAGAGCAGCTGGGCGAGATGCTCGAGCGCATCGTCCAGCAACAGGCCGGTGTCGAATTCGACTTCGAAGGTCTGTAACACCGTGACACAACCTGCGCCCGTTCGTCCGCCCAAGCCGCTCTACAGCAACGTCAGCCCGGCGGTGCCCTCGCCGTGCTGCAATGTGTGTCGGCTGGATGAGCAAAAAGTCTGCACGGGATGTTTCCGCCATGTCGAAGACATCCGTGAGTGGCGGTCGGCGGATGACGAGCGCCGACGCGTCATCTGCGAGCAGGCCGCGCAACGCAAAGGTGCTCTCCTGTAGGAGCGAGCATGCTCGCGATGGACGTTAACGAAAACGCGGGGTGCCTGAATGCCCGCGGTGTCCGGGCTTCCATCGCGAGCATGCTCGCTCCTACAGAATCTCACTGGCTTGTATATTTTTTGAGCTGTGATAGTGTCCGAATACGCCTCAACCCATCGAGGCTTGTGAAAACCCCGCCTTGTTTCTGGCGGGGTTTTGCTTTTTTTGTGCAGAAGAAAGGAGTCTGCCCTGATCATGACCGCACCTTCCATCACCCTTACCCGTCTGGACGTTCAGCGTCTGGAGCGTCTGATCGACAGCCTGGATGAAAACCTGCCGGGCGTTATTGCGTTGCAAACCGAGCTGGACCGTGCCGAGACGCTGGTAGGCCACGATGAAGTGCCGCCGGACGTCGTGACCATGAATTCGCGCGTTCACTGCCGTGAAGAAAGCAGCGGCAAGGACTATCACCTGACCCTGGTTTATCCCAAGGATGCCAACGCCGACGAAGGCAAGGTCTCGATCCTGGCACCCGTGGGCAGCGCACTGCTGGGCCTGAAAGTCGGCCAGCACATTGACTGGCCGGCACCCGGCGGCAAAACCCTGAAGCTGACGCTGCTGGAAGTCGAATCGCAGCCGTCCAATGGCGGCGATTACAACGTCTGACCCCGTCTCATACCTGATCGAGCGCCTCGTTCAATGCGCGCTCCAGGTCCGCCTTGTAGCGCAGATACAGATTGCTGGAACCCTGACCGTCACCGAGCAGACCCGAAAGGTCCAGGTCGGTGATGTAGCAGCGGTAGCGTCTGGTCTCGCGGCGCTGCTCGACGATTTCCCGGGCGACCACGCTGAACAGTTGGTCGCCATGCTCCAACTCTGAAAACTCCCGCTGATTGCAGTACAGAGTGACCTGCACCTCGCCCGGAGCAGCCTTGCCGACGATTGCCTGAACGTCATAGAAAGGTTTGTTCGCTGGCGTGTGCGGCGCCGTCCGGGCCTCGACGCGGCGCGCCCGTCCGGTGCCGTTTGGCAGAAGCTGGTAATAGAGGATGTCCAGACTGCGAGGCTGGGCGGCCTCCATCGGCAGCGAGGCATCGCGCCGATACTGAATCGATTGCAGGAAGCGTTGCAGCGGCACCAGCAGGCTCTGCTCGTCGTGCCACGGCAGGCGCTGTTGCCACAGCGCGTTGAATTCATCGAGCACGTACAGCTCGGCCTGATCCTCATTGACCCGGTAAAACACCTGAATGCAGTCGGGCTGGCCCATGGGCAGCAGCAGGGCGAGGTCGTGGTCTTCCAGGGCCATCGAATCCAGGTGCAGCGGGCTGTAGCTGGCCAGTTCCTCGCTCAGGTAATCGACCAGCGCCGCCAGCGTCGGCAAGGCGACATGGTTGACCTGGCCCGGCACCAGCTCCAGCACGTGATAATGCTGCTGGACCTGAATCAGGTAGCGGTGATTGAGTTTGCTCAGCAACAGGTTCTGCGCGGTGTCGAGGATGCCTTCCACGCGCTGCGCGATGAATTGTGCGCGGTTGTGGCAGAAGCAGCGCACCCGCAGCCGGGGTTGGTTCGGGCTGTCGGGCAAGTCGTTGAGGTAATCGCGCACGCAGTCGAGCAGGGCATGGGGGCCGTCGAAGCGACTCACCAGCACTTCGTTCCAGCTGTTGAGCGTGACCTGATCCAGGGTCAGCACCAGATTTTCCCTGACCCCCGCATAACTCAGGGAGTCGGTGCGCTCGGTGGTCATCAGGATGTTCAGGTCGCGGTGGTGCTTGAGCGGGTCGACGCCGACGTTCACCAGAATCAGCACTTCGCCGGGCACGCTGGCTCGCAGCAAGGGTTCCTCGTCGATGGTCGGCATCGGCAGGGGAATGGTCTGCTGCAGGCTGCCGAGCAGGTTGAACAGTTCGAATTCGCTCAGGTCGCTGCTGCCGGGATGCAGGGCCAGGCGGGTGCTGCTGTCGATCACGCCGTTGCGATGGCACCAGGTCAGCAGTTCGAACAACTGACGGCTGCGCTTGATCGGCGCGAAGTGCTCCCACTCAAGGGCGGTCAGGCTGCCGTTGTACAGGCCCCACTGGGATTGCCCGGCTTCCTTTTTGTTGGGCGCGTGCACCAGCGTCAGTGTGTCTTCGGCCAGGTCCGGAGCGATGCCCGGGTTGATGAACTCGACCTTGTCCGCCTTGCGCTCGAACGCCGCATACAGACGCCGGCCCAGCACGCTGAGGTCGCGCTTGTTGATCAGGCTCACGGTCTGTTCCTGGCGGGCGAACTGAGTCAGGAAGCGGTAGCTGTAATTGAGTTCGTTGACCAGCGCCCGGCGCTCGGAGCTGACCTGGCGGACCTTCCACTGACTGCGGCTGTCCAGCAGAGCCAGTTGCCGATGATCCCAGTGCCATTCGTGGGCCAGACGCTCCAGCAGCGAGCGCTGCCAGCTCTGGGTGCGACTGTTGCCGGTGAGTTTGCGATTGACCTTCAGGTACAGCGCGCGTCGCACCAACTCCAGGCGCTCCGGCTCGTTGCGGGCAATCAGGTATTCCTCGATGCGCCGGTACACCACGACATAAGGGTCCAGTTCATCCAGGTCGAGGCGGTTGGCGAACACTGCCTGTTTGTAGCGCAGACTCAGGCACTGGACCCGCGGGTGTTCGCTGGCGTACACCTCGGTCAGCAGCAGCTTGAGCACCGATTTGTAGGGCGACTCGATGCCCTTGAACAACTGCCACAGCCCGGCGCCGATGAACTCGCCGGGCGGAATGAAGGCGAGGTTGCCCAGGTCGAGGGTTTCGTCGGCACGGATGAAGCGCTTGGAAAGCAGCGTGTGGGTGTAGCGGTCGTAGCTGGATTCTTCATAGACCGGCACCAGCCACCAGATCGGTGTGCGCCCGGCCAGCCAGATCGCGGTGCGATAGAACTCGTCGAGCAGCAGATAGTGTTGAGTGGTGCCGCAATTCTCGGAGCTCAGCTGATTGTCGCGCTCGCCCCGCACGAACCGCTCCGGGTCGATCAGGAAGAAATGCGCCTCCGCACCCTGGCTGGCGGCCCAGGCTTCGAGCAACTGGCATTTCTTGCGCAGCTCATTGAGTTCGCTCTCGCTCAGGTCCGGGCTGTGGCAGACCCACAGGTCCATATCGCTCTGGTCGGCCTGGGCCAGGGTGCCGAGGCTGCCCATCAGGAACAGGCCGTGAATCGGCCGTGGCGGGTTGCTGCCGTGGCGCGGTTTATAGGTAAACGAGCGGGTCAGGCGCTGGGCTTCGGCCAGCAGGTTGGCGTCGGGCTCGTAGTTCGACAGCCCGGCCGGAGTGCTGCTCGAGACATAGCCTGGCAACAGCGGATGATTGACGTGGAAAAACAGCGGCAACAGGCTCAGCACGCCTTGCTGGCGGGTCGACAGACCCTCCATGGCGCGGGCCATGCGACCTTCGTTGAGCTTGAGAAAACGGGCGCGCAGTTGGCTCAGCACCTTGCGGTCGATGCCCTCGTCCAGATCGGGGCGGATTTCATGGTTGCGGGTCATGTCAGCTCAAACCGGCTCGCTGGGCTCGGACGTGGGGCTTTGGGGTGAGCGCAGTTTAGCGTCTCGTCCCTTGGACATTTAAGCTGATTTTGTTTTTTTGACGTCAGATTTATAACGTTGGAAAAGGTCAGCCAGCCGAACAGGCCCACGGATGTCCCGTTTCGGGTTTTCCGTGGGCGATACGGTACGGTCAGGCCGTTTCCTGAGTCGTCAGGATAGTCAGAAGGGATTGAGCGTGTTCGGCGGCATCGCGCCCCAGGCTGGTCAGGTAACCGCCATCGGGCTGGGTAATCAGTTCTTTTTCGTGCAGGCGTTGGGCAGCGGCAATTGCGTGGGGGGCAGCGGTATGGTGAATTTTCAAGCCTTCCTGGGAACTGTCCAGGTTGTAGAGTGCAAGGATTTCCAGTTCGGCAACCAACTCAGGGGTAAACGACATAAGGACTCCATACTTTCTTGGAATGGGACAACAGCGCCCTTAAGGTGAACCTGCCGGTGCGGCATGTCCAGTGCCAACACAACAAATCGGAATTCCCTGTAGGAGCGAGCACGCTCGCGATGGTCGTCAACGATGACGCTGGCAGCCTGACACCCCGCGGTGTCTGGTCGTGCATCGCGAGCATGCTCGCTCCTACAGGAGGCGGGGTTATTTCTTTTCCGGGGGCAATTCCGGCAGCGCCCGCAGCGCCGCTTCGTACCATTCGGTGTTGAACGCGCGGTCTTCTTCGAGGATTGCGTCGATTTCCACCGCCAGAACGTGAGCCATCAGGTTGAGGATGTCTTCGCGCTCGTAGCCCACCAGCGTCAGCTTGTTGAACGTCGCCTTGGCCGCTGGCGGGTTCTCGCTTTCGATCTGGTTTTCGATGGCCTGGATCAGGGTGCTTTCGGCGAACTCTTCTTCGTCGTTGTCGATATCGGTTGGCTCGCTCATGGCTGGCTCCTCGGGAAATGGCCGCCAGTTTACCCGCATTCAGCCCGGTGATGCTGCTGGCAAGAATCCGCTCGCCGTTCTATAAGCGTGTTCTGGAAATAGACACCGCCCACCCCGCACGGCCTGGAGGCTTGTGATGATTCAGCTTTATGGATTCGCCGTCAGCAACTACTACAACATGGTCAAGCTGGCGCTGCTGGAGAAAGGACTGCCCTTCGAAGAAGTGCCGTTCTACGCTGGTCAGACCGCCGAGGCCCTGGCCATCAGCCCTCGCGGGAAGGTGCCGGTGCTGAAGACGGAGCAGGGTTTCATCAACGAAACCATGGTGATCCTCGACTACATCGAGCAGAGCCAGAAAGGCACGCCGCTGCTGCCGAGCGATCCATTCGAGCGCGCCCAGGTGCTGGCGCTGGCCAAGGAAATCGAGCTGTATATCGAATTACCCGCGCGTGCCTGTTACGGCGAAGCGTTCTTCGGCGCCAAGCTGCCGGAGGCGATCAAGGAAAAGACCAAGGCCGAACTGCTGTTGGGCATTGCCTCCCTGGCACGTCACGGCAAGTTCAGCCCTTATGTGGCGGGCGACAGCCTGAGCGTGGCGGACTTGTACTTCCTTTACAGCGTGCCGCTGGCCTGCGGAGTGGCGAAGAAGCTGTTCGAGATCGACCTGTTGGCCGAGCTGCCGGCAGCCAAGGCGTTGTTGCATCGTCTTGAGCAGAACCCGAACGTTCAGCGCATCGCTGCGGACAAGGAAGCGGCGATGCCGGCGTTCATGGCGATGATCGCGACCAAGAAGTAATCGTCAGGGTTGAACGAGGAAGGCCTGTGCTGCAGAAGACTCGCAATCTTTTGTCCCATATGGCCTTCACGCCCGCCGGACAGCCTTTTCAGGCGCTTTTGTCATATGCGGCAATAGCCCAAAACCACCTCTTCTCCGAGCGATGCCTACCTTGAGCGCTGGATTGTTTTCGTAATGGAAACCAGACGGTCAAGGAGACCTCATCATGCTCAAGCTCTATGGCTTCGCGGCCAGTAATTACTTCAACATGGTCAAGCTAGCGCTGCTGGAAAAGGGCGTCCCTTTTGAGACCGTTCCGTTTTATGGCTGCCAGAATCCGCAGATTCTCGCCGTCAGCCCTCGGGGCAAGGTGCCGGTGCTGGAAACCGGCCAAGGCTTTCTAAGCGAAACCGACGCCATTCTCGACTTCATCGAAGAGACCCAAGAGGGCGTCGCTCTGCTGCCGACCGATCCGTTCGAGCGGGCGCGGGTTCGGGCACTGGCCAAGGAAATCGAGCTGTACATCGAACTGCCGGCGCGGGTCTGTTACGTCGAGGTGTTCTTCGGTGGCAGACCGACCCCGCAAGCGTTGCGGGACAAGGCCGAGCGGGATCTGCTCAAGGGTTTCAAGGCGCTGAAGCAGCGTGCGCGGTTCTCGCCTTTCGTGGCGGGAGAGCAGTTTACGCTGGCCGACCTGTACTTTCTGTACAGCGTCGATCTAGCGGTGGACGTCGGCAAACGCTTGTTCGGAATCGACTATCTGATGGGAATGCCTGGCGCCACCGCGCTATTGCAGCGACTGGCCGAGAATCCGAACGTGCAAAAAATCGCTGCGGACAGAGTGGCCGAAGCGCCGGCGTTTCTGGCGCGGGTGCGAGCGGTAGGGAGTGCAGGCCGCTAAAACAAAGAGCCCGATGGTCGTGACCATCGGGCTCTTTTTTCACGCTGTGTTACTTGCCGAGGAATCAGCGGCTGGCGAGCAGCGCCTGACCCCGCGCAACAGCAGCTTTCACCTGAGCCGGTGCAGTGCCGCCGATGTGGTTGCGGGCATTGACCGAACCTTCCAGGGTCAGGACGGCGAACACGTCCTGATCGATCTGGTCGCTGAACTTGCGCAGCTCTTCCAGGCTCATCTCCGCCAGGTCCTTGCCGGTGTCCACGCCGTACTTCACGGCATGGCCAACGATCTCGTGGCAGTCACGGAACGGCAGGCCACGGCGCACCAGGTAGTCGGCCAGGTCAGTGGCGGTAGAGAAGCCGCGCAGGGCCGCTTCACGCATGATCGCGTGCTTTGGCTTGATCGCCGGGATCATGTCGGCAAAGGCGCGCAGCGAGTCGCGCAGGGTATCGGCGGCGTCGAACAGCGGTTCCTTGTCTTCCTGGTTGTCCTTGTTGTAGGCCAGCGGCTGACCTTTCATCAGGGTCAGCAGGCCCATCAAGGCACCGAAGACGCGACCGGTCTTGCCGCGTACCAGCTCCGGCACGTCCGGGTTTTTCTTTTGCGGCATGATCGAGCTGCCGGTGCAGAAACGGTCCGGCAGATCGATGAACTGGAACTGCGCGCTGGTCCACAACACCAGCTCTTCGGAGAAGCGCGACAGGTGCATCATCGCGATGCTGGCGGCCGAGCAGAATTCGATAGCGAAGTCACGATCGGACACGTTGTCCAGGGAGTTGCCGCCCACGGCCTCGAAACCCAGCAGCTGGGCGGTGTATTCGCGGTCGATCGGGTAGGTGGTGCCGGCCAGTGCGGCGCTGCCCAGCGGCATGCGGTTGGCGCGCTTGCGGCAGTCGACCAGACGCTCGTAGTCGCGGCTGAGCATTTCGAACCAGGCCAGCATGTGGTGCCCGAAAGTCACCGGCTGCGCGGTCTGCAGGTGAGTAAAGCCCGGCATGATGCTGCCGGCTTCGCGCTCGGCCTGCTCCAGCAGGCCTTTTTGCAGGCGGGTGATTTCGCCCAGGATCAGGTCGATTTCGTCACGCAGCCACAGGCGGATGTCGGTGGCGACCTGGTCGTTGCGGCTGCGGCCGGTGTGCAGCTTTTTGCCGGTCACGCCGATGCGGTCGGTCAGACGCGCTTCGATGTTCATGTGCACGTCTTCGAGGTCGATGCGCCAGTCGAATTGGCCGGCCTCGATTTCGCCCTGGATGGTCTTCAGGCCGTCGATGATGCTGTCGCGCTCGGCATCGGTCAGCACGCCGACCTTGGCCAGCATGGTGGCGTGGGCGATCGAGCCCATGATGTCGTGGCGATACAGGCGCTGGTCGAAGGTGACGGAGGCGGTGAAGCGGGCGACGAAGGCGTCGACGGGTTCACTGAAGCGGCCGCCCCAGGACTGATTGGTCTTGTCAGTGCTCATGAATTCGCTCGTATCGGCTGGATAAAGATGGCGTTGAAAGCTGCGGCGGATGATAACAGGGTTGCCGGGGCTGGCGCTGACGCTGGTCGACTGCTTTTCCACCACACGCCCCCGACCCCTGTAGGAGCCGAGCTTGCTCGCGATGCACGAAAGAACACCACGGGGAACCAGATAGCCAGTGTCATCGTTGACGACCATCGCGAGCAGGCTCGCTCCCACAGTTATCGGAGCAGGGTGGTCATCACAACGATATTTTCCGATTGAGCAATATCGCTCCGCCAACCGTCTACAGTTGGACAGTAGGAGCAGCGCACTTCTCGGTGCAGACGCTGACTATAAGTAGAGGGGGTGTTCATATTGCGTAACAGCAAACCCTGTGGCGGTCTGTCGCCAATGCGTGCCTGGTCCGTCAATTGTCCGGCAGATGAAAATTTTGCTTCCGGACGAGCGGCACTTTTTGACGCTCGCGCTAGTCTTAGCGTGGATCGCGGTGACGGACGTCACTTCACCTGTCTACGCTATCCTTGTGCGAGACTCACGCAGGAATCCAGCGCAATATGAATGTCCTGATCGTTGATGACGACCCTACTGCCCGCGAGCGCCTGAGCCGAATGGTTGGCGAACTCGAGGGATACAGTGTCCTGGAGCCCAGCGCCACGAATGGCGAGGAAGCGTTGGCACTGATCGACAGCCACAAGCCGGATATCGTGCTGCTCGATATCCGCATGCCGGGCCTCGATGGCCTGCAGGTGGCAGCGCGATTGTGCGAACGCGAGACCCCGCCCGCCGTGGTGTTCTGTGCAGGACCCGATGAATATTCAGAGGGAGCCTTACAGGCCAGCGCCGTAGGCTATCTGGTGAAACCGGTGAGAACTGAACATCTACATGACGCGTTGAAAAAAGCCGAACGCCCCAACCGCGTTCAACTCTCCGCCCTGACCCGGCCGGCGGCCGACAGCGGCAGTGGCCCTCGCAGCCATATCAGTGCGCGCACCCGCAAGGGGATCGAGCTGATTCCCATCGACCAGGTGGTCTACTTCATTGCCGATCACAAATACGTGACCTTGCGCCACGAGGCCGGTGAAGTGCTGCTCGATGAACCGCTCAAGGCTCTGGAGGACGAATTCGGCGAACGTTTCGTGCGCATTCACCGCAATGCCCTGGTCGCTCGCGATCGAATCGAACGTCTGCAGCGCACGCCTCTGGGACATTTCCAGCTGTTCCTCAAGGGCTTGAACGGCGATGCACTGATCGTCAGTCGGCGTCACGTCGCTGGCGTACGGAAAATGATGCAGCAGCTGTGATCCGCGGGCCGCAGGCAAATTGCTCACCCGATTTCCGGACATCCGGGGCCAGGGAGGCCGAGTAGTTTCTGATACAAGTCAAAGTGGATTTGGCTGAGCTGTTATCATCCGCCGTATCTATTCAGTACGGATTGATCCATGTCCACTCGCCAAATCCGCATCGCCACCCGTAAAAGCGCTCTTGCCCTGTGGCAGGCCGAATACGTCAAAGCCCGTCTGGAAGAGGCCCATCCGGGCCTGCTCGTGACCCTGGTTCCGATGGTCAGTCGCGGCGACAAGCTGCTCGACTCGCCGTTGTCGAAAATCGGTGGCAAGGGCCTGTTCGTCAAGGAACTGGAAACCGCGCTGCTGGAAGACGAAGCCGACATCGCCGTGCACTCCATGAAAGACGTGCCTATGGACTTCCCCCAAGGCCTGGGCCTGTTCTGCATCTGCGAACGCGAAGACCCGCGTGACGCATTCGTCTCCAATACCTATGCCAGCCTCGATGCCCTGCCGCCAGGCAGCATCGTCGGCACCTCGAGCCTGCGTCGCCAGGCGCAATTGCTGACCCGTCGCCCTGACCTGGAAATCCGCTTCCTGCGCGGCAACGTCAACACCCGCCTGGCCAAGCTGGATGCGGGCGAGTACGACGCGATCATCCTGGCGGCCGCCGGCTTGATCCGCCTGGGTTTCGAAGACCGCATCACCTCGGCCATCAGTGTCGATGACAGCCTGCCGGCCGGTGGCCAGGGCGCGGTCGGCATCGAATGTCGCAGCGGTGACAGCGAAATCCACGCACTGCTGGCGCCGCTGCATCACCAGGACACCGCCACCCGCGTGACTGCCGAACGCGCCCTCAACAAACACCTCAATGGCGGCTGCCAGGTGCCGATCGCCTGCTATGCCGTGCTCGAAGGCGAGCAGGTCTGGTTGCGTGGCCTGGTGGGCGATCCCAATGGCGGCCTGCTGCTCAGCGCCCAGGCGCGTGCGCCCCGTGGCGATGCTGAAGCGCTGGGTGTGCAAGTGGCCGAAGACCTGCTGAGCCAGGGCGCTGCCGACATTCTTAAGGCGGTCTATGGCGAGGCAGGTCACGAGTGACCGGCTGGCGCCTGCTGCTGACGCGTCCGGCGGATGAGTCGGCGGCGCTCAGTGGCGTGCTGGCGGATCAGGGGATTTTCAGCAGCAGCTTGCCGCTTTTGGACATCGTGCCGATCCCTGCCTCTGACACAATGCGCGAGGTGATCCAGGGACTGGATCGCTATTGTGCGGTGATCGTGGTCAGCAAGCCGGCCGCGCGGATCGGCATCGAATTGCTCGATCGGTTTTACCCGCAGACGCCGCCCGTGAAGTGGTTCAGCGTCGGTGCTGCGACCGCGCAGATCCTCGAGGATCGCGACCTGGATGTGAGCTTCCCCCAAGACGGCGATGACAGCGAAGCCTTGCTCGAACTGGCGAACCTGCGCGAGGCCATTGCCCGGCCCGATCCACGCGTGCTGATCATGCGGGGCGAGGGCGGTCGCGAGTTGCTGGCTGAGCGCTTGCGCGAGCTAGGTGCTAGTGTCGATTATCTGGAGTTGTACCGCCGCGAGCTGCCGCAATATCTACCTGCGGCGCTGCCGGAGCGGATCCGTGCGGAACGCCTGAATGCGCTGGTGGTCAGCAGTGGACAGGGTTTTGAGCACCTGCATCAATTGGCTGGCGATGCCTGGCCGCAATTGGCGCGGTTGCCGTTGTTTGTACCAAGTCCCAGGGTCGCCGAGCTGGCACGTGCCGCCGGCGCCCTGACAGTTGTGGATTGTCGTGGCGCCAGTGCCGCGGCTTTGCTGGCGGCGTTACGGGAGCATCCCGTACCCGTTTACTAATGCAAAGGATGGATACGTGAGCGAAACAGCCTTGCCTAAAGAAGACGTCCGGCCAGTACTGGATGCGCCGATTGAAACTCCACCTCCTGCCACAGAGCCGCGCCGAGGCAATGGCCTGGCCGTCGTCGCATTGTTGCTCGGCGCCGCTGGTGTCGCGGTGGGCGGCTGGGGAGTCTGGCAGGTGCGCCATTTGCAGGCGACCAATCAGCAGCAGCTGAGCCAGGTGCAGGCTTTGAGCGATGAGGCGCAGAGCCTGAAGCTCAATGAGCAGCGCCTGAGCGCGCGTCTGGAGCAACTGCCCGGCGCCGACGTGCTGGAAGAGCGCAGCCGTCTGGTGGTGCAGTTGCAGGGCGATCAGCAGCGACTCAATCAGCGTCTGGAAACCGTTCTTGGTGCCAGCCGCAAGGACTGGCGCCTGGCCGAGGCCGAGCATTTGCTGAGACTGGCCAGTCTGCGTCTCTCCGCGTTGCAAGACATCAGCAGCGCCCAGGCCCTGGTCCAGGGCGCCGACGACATTCTGCGCGAGCAAAACGATCCGGGCTCCTTCGCTGCCCGCGAACAGGTGGCCAAGACCTTGGTGGCCTTGCGCAGCACCGACCAGCCAGATCGCACCGGCCTGTTCCTGCGCCTGGGCGCCCTGCGCGAACAGGTGACCGGTCTCACTGAGCTGGCGCCCGAGTACAAGGACCGTGGCGAATCCCTGCTCGGCCTGACCGCCGACGGTGACGGCGCCAGTCGCTGGGCACAATGGTGGGATCAGATCTCGCGTTACATCCGTATCGATTTCAACGCTGACAAAAACGTCCGTCCGTTGCTGGCCGGGCAAAGCCTGAGCCAGGTGCGTCTGGCGCTGAGCCTGGCATTGGAGCAGGCGCAGTGGGCCGCGCTCAATGGCCAGGCGGCGGTTTACACCCAGGCGCTGGACGAGGCGCGTGACGTGCTCAAGGGCAACTTCAACCCGGACAACGCGCAGAGCAAAGTGATGCTCGATCAGGTGGCCGAGCTGAGCAAGCAACCTGTCACCGTGGTCACCCCTGACCTGACCGGCACGCTGAGCGCCGTGCAAGGTTATCTGGAACGTCGCAACGTCAATGCCGAGGACTCCATCAAACCGCTGCCCAAACCTGCCGCAAGCACTGCGCAGGAGACCACGCCATGAAGCGCCTGTATGTGATCCTGTTTCTGGTCATCGCCGCCGCGGCGGCGCTGGGGTTGGCGATTGCCGAGCATTCCGGTTACGTGCTGATCGCTTATAAAAGCTTCCGTTACGAGTCGAGCCTGTGGGCGACCTTGGCTTTGGTGGCGGTCCTGTGGCTGGTGATCTGGGGCATCAAGGCATCGATCGAGCTGGTGCTGACGTCCGGCGGCGTGGTCAATCCCTGGTCGCGGCGCAACCGCAGCCGCCGGGTGCAGGTGGCGATCGAGCATGGTCAGCTGGATCTGGCCGAAGGTCGCTGGGCCAGCGCGCAACGTCATCTGCAACGGGCTGCGGAAGCTGAACGCCAACCGCTGCTGTATTACCTCGGCGCTGCCCGTGCGGCGAACGAACAGGGCAATTACGAAGAGAGCGACAACCTGCTGGAGCGTGCCCTTGAGCGTCAGCCACAGGCCGAGCTGGCGATTGCCTTGAACCACGCGCAATTGCAGACCGACCGTGGCGACACCGAAGGCGCCTTGGCGACCCTGCAAGCGATGCGTGAGCGTCACCCGCATAACGCGCAGGTATTGCGTCAGTTGCAGCGCTTGCATCAGTTGCGAGGCGAATGGCCGGCGGTGATTCGCCTGCTGCCGGAGCTGCGCAAGGACAAGGTCCTGCCCGCAGCCGAACTGGCGGAGCTGGAGCGTCGTGCCTGGGGCAAGAATCTTTCCCTGGCGGCTCAGCGCGAAGGCGAAGGGGCCGTGGGCCTGCAATCGCTCAAGAGCGCCTGGGAGCAGTTGACCTCGCCACAACGCCAGGAACCGCAACTGGTGCTTGCCTATGCCGAACAACTGCGGCAACTGGGAGCGCAGGCCGAGGCTGAAGAGGTCTTGCGCAACGCGCTCAAGCGTCACTACGACAGCCATCTGGCGCGTCTCTACGGGCTGGTTCGCGGCAGCGATCCGGCGCGTCAGTTGCACCTCGCCGAGGGCTGGCTCAAGGAGCATCCCGCCGATTCCGGCCTGCTGCTGACCCTGGGTCGCCTGTGTCTGCAAAGCAGCCTGTGGGGCAAGGCTCGGGACTATCTGGAGCGCAGTCTGCACATGGAGCGCAACCCGGAAGCCTGCGCCGAACTGGCGCGGCTGCTGGCGCAGATGGGCGATACCGAACGCAGCAACCAGTTGTTCCAGGAAGGCCTTGGGTTGCTGGACGAGCGCCTGCTCGCCGCACCGCTGCCCGTACCTGCTCGCGCATGATCCTGTAGCCGCCGGACGCAGCCTTCGGCAGCTGCTACAGGTTCTGCGTACGCCGCGGTACACGTAGCAGCTGGCGCAGCCTGCGTCCGGATTTGTGTGGTTCTGAGGGGCGAAATTTGCCCTGTTTTTGCCTTCCTACAGCCTCAGAAGCAAAGTCCTACAGAGGGTTTCACCGATTCCTCTGTCCCGTGTTGGGATTTCCCTACATCCCTGCTGAACTGTCCCAAGCAACCCGCCTTGAAACGCCAAAGCGCTTTCCTCTACCGTAGCCGTCGGTCCCAACTGTTACGGAAAAGCCATGTCTTTGGCCTGCACACGCTCCTTGTTTTTCACGGTCTTCGTTGCGGGCGCCCTGGTCCTGGGCGTGTCCTATTATCTGGAATATTCCATCGGCCTGAGCCCCTGCGCCCTGTGCCTGTTGCAACGGATTTGCCTGGCGCTGTTGACGGGCATCTGCCTTATGGCGGCGGTGCAGGGTCCCGGTCGCCTCGGCTCCTCTCTCTATTGGTTGCTCGGCCTTCTCAGCAGCCTGGCGGGTACTCTCACCGCCGGGCGGCAGGTGCTGTTGCAAGGCAATCCGGCGCAGCCACTGGCGGGTTGTGCTTCTAACCTCTCAGAGCTGTTCGCCGCCGAGCCGTGGTTGTGTGTCGTGCAGCAAATATTCAAAGGTGCCTTCGACTGCACCCAGCGCTCCTGGACGCTGCTGGATCTAAGCATCCCCGAGTGGAGCCTGCTGTTCTTCGTCGCGATGTCGATTCTGGCCGTTTACCAACTCCTGCGACTTGTCTGGCTCGCCACAACGCGACCGCTCGGCGGCGAGTCGTCGCAGCAAGCGCTGTTGAATGATTAAACACTTGTATGAACTTTATCGCCTGCGTACCTTGAAGCCACAGTCCTGCGGGCATAATCTGGCCCGCACGTGTCATTGGAATTTTGTCTTGCTCGATGACGCTCTGCCCCGAACGCCCATTACAAGAGGCGAACGGGCATAGAGCAGCTGACCCAAAAGGGAAGAGAGATCACCATGCTCGAAAGTTGTCAGAATGCTCAGGAACGCTGGGGTGGAGTGCACCTGCTGATCGATCGCTGGTTGCAGGAGCGCCGAGAACTGATCGGGGCCTATGACGCCCTTGGCGCAGAGCCTGCAGCGCTGAGTGAAAGCCGCAAACCCTTGCAGGAGTTCTGCGGCGTACTGGTCGATTACGTTTCGGCTGGCCACTTCGAAATCTACGAACAGCTGACGGGGGAGGCGAAGGCCTTCAACGACAAGCGCGGCCTGGAACTCGCCGAAACCCTGTACCCACGCATCGACGTCATCACCGAGAAGCTCCTGGCTTTCAACGATCTGTGTGATGAAGGCAAATGCGTCGCGGAGAAATTCAAGGAGCTCGGCGGCCTGTTGCATGAACGCTTCGAACTGGAAGATTGCCTGATCGAAGTGCTGCACACCGCGCACAAGGCAGAGGATTCGGTTCAGGTCTGAACCGCATTCCGCGAGACACAAAAACGGTGCGCCACGGCGCACCGTTTTTCATTTGCGCGATCAGCCGGTCGCGCCGCGCAATTCGACTTCGAACACCAGTGGCGTGAATGGCGCGATCAGGTCGCCCGCACCGTCGGCGCCATAGGCCTGCGCCGATGGAATCACCAGACGCCATTTCGCCCCGACCGGCATCTGTTGCAACGCACTGCGCCAGCCACTGATCACGCTGTCGAGACTGAACCACTGCGGCTGATTGTTCTGGTCGAACACGGTGCCGTCAGGCAGGCGACCGACGTACAGCACCTGCACCTTTCCGTTCGGTCCGGCCTTGGCGCCGTTACCCGGTGTCAGTTCCGTCAGCAGAATTCCATCGGCCAGTTCGCGAACGCCAGGCTTGGCTTTTTCTTCGGCGAGAAAACGTTTTTCGTTTTCCACCGCCAGTTGGTTTTCCGGTGCCGGTGTCTGCATCGCCACCCGGGCTTCATGCTCGGACAGAATCTGTTCGATCTGCTCGTCTTTCAATGCCAGTGGCTTGCCTTGATAGGCTTGCTGCAACCCTTCGACCAGAGCCTTCAACTCCAGGTCCGGGACCTCCTGGCGAAGGCGTTCGCCGAGGCTCGCGCCGAGGCTGTAGGCGAGATCGTGCGCGTCATTTTCCTGGGTTTTTTCGGCGGCCTGAGCCACGGAAAAAATCACGCACAGCGATAAAAAAAGGTAGCGCGACATGGGCACTCTCCGACCTGAATTGCGGGCGATTATGCCAGTGAGAATGTGCTTAACGGTGAACTGCTTTTGCGCAAGCGAAGAAGTTTTTCGCTCCTTTGCAACAGGACGCTTTCGATAGTGTCAACATGCCCTAGCGGCGGTTGCAGCAGAGGTCTAGTATGAGCCGCACTCACTTCAGCCAGGAGGTAAACCATGTCGGCCACCAAGAAGCCAGTAAACACTCCGTTGCATCTTCTCCAACAACTGTCGGGCAGCTTGCTCGAGCACCTCGAAACTGCCTGCTCAGAAGCCTTGGCTGATGCTGAAAAACTGCTCGCCAAACTGGAAAAACAGCGCGGCAAAGCTCAGGAAAAATTGCACAAATCCCGCACCAAATTGCAGGACGCCGCAGCGGCCGGCAAGGCCAAGGCGCAAGGCAAAGCCAAGGACGCCGTGCAGCAACTCGAAGACCTGCTCGATGCTCTGAAAGAGCGTCAGTCGGACACTCGCGGCTACATCCTGCAACTCAAGCGTGACGCTCAGGAAAGCCTGAAACTGGCCCAGGGCGTTGGTCGTGTTCAAGAGGCTGTCGGCAAGGCGTTGTCCCTGCGTGCAGCCAAAACTGCGGCACCTGCGAAGAAAGCCGCTGCCAAACCGGCTGCCGCAAAAGCGCCGGCCAAGTCTGCCGCCAAACCGGTTGCCAAAGCACCGGTGAAAGCCGCAGCAAAACCTGCCGCTGCCAGCGCTGCCAAGCCAGCCGCTAAAACAGCTGCGGCCAAACCGGCTGCCAAGCCAGCCGCCGCGCGTACTGCTGCTGCCAAACCTGCTGCTCGCACCACCGCTACCAAGCCAGCCGCCGCTCGTACCGCCGCCGCCAAACCTGCTGCGCGTACCGCCGCTGCCAAACCTGCCGCAGCGAAAACCGCAGCAGCAAAACCAGCCGCCAAGCCGGCAGCAAAACCTGCCGCTAAAACAGCTGCTGCGAAACCGGCTGCCAAGCCTGCCGCAAAACCTGTCGCAGCTAAAACCGCTGCCAAGCCAGCTGCCAAAACTGCCGCTGCAAAACCCGCCGCTAAACCGGCTGCGAAAACCGCTGCCGCGAAACCTGCAGCCGCCAAGCCAGCCACTGCAGCAAAATCTGCTGCGGCGAAACCGGCAGCCAAACCAGCTGCTGCGGCAAAACCAGCCGCCGCAAAACCAGCAGCAAAACCAGCCGCTGCCAAGCCAGCCGCAGCCAAGCCAGCCGCAGCCAAACCTGCCGCCAAGCCAGCAGCGAAACCAGCCGCGGCAAAACCCGCAGCCAAGCCAGCGGTGAAAAAACCGGTTGCTGCCGCCAAGCCGGCTTCCGCTTCCACAGCGGCTCCGACAGCCGCTGCCAAGCCGGCAACTCCTGCGACTCCAGCACCGTCTGCTGCCGCAGCATCTACGCCAGCAGCTACTACCTCGACAGCTACCTCTGCGCCAACGCCAGCGGCACCGTCGAGCACCACCAGCACCCCAACCAGCGCTTCCTAAGTGCCGGTTGCCGCGACGCGCAGCTGATGCAGCGCGTCGCGGTCCAGGTGGGCGGCGCCTGCCGCCACACCTTCAAGCCAGGCCGATAAATCGGTCGCCTCACCCTGCGGCCAGTCTTGCGCCGATCGCTCCAGTTTCAAGATCAGACGTCGTTCGGCTTCCAGTTCCAGTGCCTTCACTTGCTCGCGCAATTCATGCAGATCGGCATCGCCCGTGGCGGCGGATTTCCATTGCATGCGCAGTGCGCGTAGCGGCTGCACAACATCGGCGTCCCAAGGCGTTGTCAGGCTGCGTAGCTCGCGCAAGCGTTGCTCATTGCAGATAACACCGCGCCGTCCCAGCCACGCCGCGCACAGCAGCAGACACACATTGAGCCCCGCAGACTGCAATCGCAGGCAGGCCTGTTCAACGCCCGGTCGGGCATAAATGCTCAGGGAAAAGCTCCACAGGTCAGAGGACATAGTGCTACTCGCGCCAGTTGCGAGCGAAGCTGGTAGACTCCGCCGCCATTATGATTCGACTTCAGAACCTGACTTTACAGCGTGGCCCGCAGCGTCTGCTAGAAGACGCCGAGCTGACCCTGCACGCCGGCCAGAAAGCCGGCCTCATCGGTGCCAACGGCGCCGGCAAATCGAGCCTGTTCGCCTTGCTGCGTGGTGAACTGCATCCGGATTCGGGTGACTGCTTCCTGCCGGCCGACTGGCGTATCGCCCACATGCGCCAGGAGGTCGATACCCTCGAACGCCTGGCGGTCGACTACGTGCTCGACGGCGACCTGCGTCTGCGCCAGGTGCAACGCGACCTGGCGGCAGCCGAAGCGGCCCATGACGGTGCCGCGCAGGCCCGCCTGCACTCCGAGCTCGACAGCGCCGACGGTTATACCGCCGACGCCCGGGCGCGCAAGTTGCTCGCCGGTCTTGGGTTCACCAACGAGCAGATGGATCGCCAGGTCGGCGACTTCTCCGGTGGCTGGCGGATGCGCCTGAACCTGGCGCAGGCGCTGATGTGCCCATCGGACCTGCTGCTGCTCGACGAGCCGACCAACCACCTGGACCTTGACGCGATCATCTGGCTCGAAGAGTGGCTCAAGGGCTATCCCGGCACCTTGATGCTGATCTCCCACGACCGAGATTTCCTCGATGCCGTGGTCGATCACGTGGCTCACGTCGATCAACGCAAGATCACTCTTTATCGCGGTGGCTACAGCGCCTTCGAGCGTGCCCGTGCCGAACGCCTGGCCCAGCAACAGCAGGCCTACGAGAAGCAGCAGGCGCAGCGTGCGCACATGGAAAGCTACATCGCCCGCTTCAAGGCCCAGGCCACCAAGGCCCGTCAGGCCCAGAGCCGGATCAAGGCGCTGGAGCGGATGGAGGAGCTGACCGCTGCCCACGTCGATTCGCCGTTCGACTTCGTCTTCCGCGAGTCGCAGAAAATCTCCAGCCCGCTGATCGACCTGTCCGATGCCCGCTTGGGTTACGGCGAGAAGACCGTGCTGGAGAAGGTCAAGCTGCAACTCACGCCGGGTGCGCGGATCGGTCTGCTCGGCCCTAACGGCGCGGGCAAGTCGACCCTGATCAAGAACCTCGCGGGCGAACTGTCGCCGCTGGCCGGTCGCATGACCCGCGGCGAAAACACCGTCGTCGGTTACTTCGCCCAGCATCAGCTCGACTCTCTGGATTCCAAGGCCAGCCCGTTGCTGCACTTGCAGCGCCTGGCGCCGACCGAGCGCGAACAGACCCTGCGTGATTTCCTCGGCGGCTTCGACTTCCGTGGCGCGCGGATCGACGAGCCGGTGCTGAATTTCTCCGGTGGTGAGAAAGCCCGTCTGGCCCTGGCGTTGATTGCCTGGGATCGGCCGAACCTGTTGCTGCTAGACGAACCAACCAACCACCTGGACCTGGAAATGCGCCTGGCGCTGACCATGGCCCTGCAGGAGTTCAGCGGTGCGGTGCTGGTGGTTTCCCACGACCGTCACCTGCTCAAGAGCACCACCGACAACTTCTTCCTGGTGGCCGACGGCAAGGTCGAAGAGTTCGACGGTGACCTGGACGACTACACCCGTTGGCTGGTGGATTACCGTCAGCGCAACGCGCCGGTCAGCAACACACCGGTCAACCCGGACAAGACCGACAAGAAGGCCCAGCGTCAGGCTGCAGCCGCTCTGCGTCAGCAGTTGGCGCCGCACAAGCGCGAAGCTGACAAGCTCGAAGCCGAGTTGGGCAAGTTGCACGAGAAACTGGCGAAGATCGATGCCAGCCTCGGCGACAGCGATATCTACGAGCCGATGCGCAAGAACGAACTGCGGGACCTGCTGGCCGAACAGGCCAAGCTGAAGGTGCGTGAAGCGGAGCTTGAAGAAGCCTGGATGGAAGCTCTGGAACTGCTGGAAAGCATGCAGGCGGAGCTGGAGTCGCTGTCCTGATGGAAGCGTTCAAGCTGCCACTGCCGGCGATGTGGGTCGAGCCGATCTGGCTCGGCGTACAAATCCTGCTGATTCTGCTCGCCGGCTACCTGACCCAGCGTTTCGTGGCCAAGGTCCTGACCCGGCTGGGCGAGCGTTATCCGTTCCCGCCGCAATTGCTGATGCCGCTGCGTGGCGGCCTGCGCTGGCTGATCATGGGCAGCGCGCTGATCTTTGTCCTCGAGCGCCTCGGGGTGTCGGCCACGGTGTTGTGGACGGCGCTGTCGGGTTTTGTCGCGGTCGCGGCGGTGGCGTTTTTCGCCATGTGGAGCGTGCTGTCGAACCTGCTGTGCTCGGTGCTGATCTTCACCGTTGGCCCGTTCCGTCTGGGGGATGTGGTGGAGCTGGTGGACACCACCGACAAGCCTGGCGTGAAGGGGCGGGTAGTGGCGATCAATCTGCTGTACACCACGTTGATCGAGGCTGAGGAGCTGGGGACGGGGAGTGCGATGGTGCAGGTGCCCAATAGCCTGTTCTTTCAGCGGTCGGTGCGGCGTTGGCGGGGGACTGATGTTTTCCCTTCTTCCGGGTTTGAGAAGTAAGTCCTCTGTTGTTTGGGAGGACGCCTTCGCGAGCAAGCTCGGCTCCTACAGTGGATTT
>NZ_JBSVXG010000081.1:0-25403 GCF_054070595.1 Pseudomonas sp. SDO55104_S430
GATAGCGCATACCCTGTAGGAGCGAGGCTTGCCCGCGAAGGCCATCGGCACGCTGGACCTGCGGATTACAACTCAGCCGCCAACCGCGATCCCTGGTTGATCGCCCGCTTGGCATCCAGCTCCGCCGCCACGTCCGCGCCGCCGATCAGGTGTACGTTCTGCCCTGCCGCCGTCAGGCCTTCTTGCAACTCGCGCAGCGGATCCTGCCCGGCGCAGATCACGATGTTGTCCACCGGCAGCACCTGCGGCTCGCCCGCTTCGCCGATGCGGATGTGCAGGCCGTCGTCATCGATCTTCACGTACTCGACGCTGTTGAGCATCTGCACCTGCTTGTTCTTCAGGCCCGTGCGGTGAATCCAGCCGGTGGTCTTGCCCAGGCCATCGCCGACCTTGGATTTCTTGCGTTGCAGCAGGAACACTTCACGGGCCGGAGCATGGGGCGCCGCCTTGATCCCGGCGACACCGCCGCGCGCTTCCAGATGCGTATCGATGCCCCACTCCTTCCAGAACTCATCACGGTTCAGGCTGGTGGCCTGGCCCTGGTGAACGAGGAATTCGGAGACGTCGAAACCGATACCGCCCGCGCCGATCACCGCCACGCGCTTGCCCACCGGCTTGCGCTCGAGCAGCACGTCCAGGTAGCTCAGCACCTTGGCATGCTCGACACCGGGAATCGCCGGCACACGCGGCGCAATACCGGTCGCGAGGATGATTTCGTCATAGCCTCCCTCAACCAGCTTCTGCACATCCACACGAGTATTCAGGCACAGCTCGACGTTGGTGGTCTGCAACTTGCGGCCGAAATAACGCAGGGTTTCGTAGAACTCTTCCTTGCCCGGCACACGCTTGGCGACGTTGAACTGGCCGCCGATCTCGCTCGCCGAATCGAACAGCGTCACCTGATGGCCACGCTCGGCGGCCACCGTCGCGGCAGCCAGACCCGCAGGGCCGGCGCCGACCACGGCGATTTTCTTCAGTTGCTGCACCGGCAGGTAATTGAGCTCGGTTTCATGACAGGCCCGCGGGTTCACCAGGCAACTGGTCAGCTTGCCGCCGAAGGTGTGGTCCAGGCACGCCTGGTTGCAGCCGATGCAGGTGTTGATTTCGTCGGCACGACCTTCGGCCGCCTTGTTGACGAAGTCCGCGTCGGCGAGGAACGGCCGCGCCATGGACACCATGTCGGCATCGCCTTCGGCCAGGATCTGCTCGGCCACTTCCGGGGTGTTGATGCGGTTGGTGGTGATCAGCGGGATTTTCACCTCGCCCCGCAGCTTGGCCGTGACCTTGCTAAATGCGGCGCGTGGCACCTTGGTGGCGATGGTCGGAATGCGCGCTTCGTGCCAGCCGATACCGGTATTGATGATGGTCGCACCGGCCTGCTCGATGGCCTTGGCCAGTTGCACGATTTCTTCCCAGGTGCTGCCGCCTTCCACCAGATCGAGCATCGACAGGCGGAAGATGATGATGAAGTTCGGGCCTACCGCTTCGCGAACCCGGCGCACGATTTCCACCGGCAGGCGCATGCGGTTTTCGTAGCTGCCGCCCCAGCGGTCGGTACGGTGGTTGGTGTGGGCGGCGAGGAACTGGTTAATGAAATAACCTTCCGAGCCCATGATTTCCACGCCGTCGTACTCGGCCTGCTGCGCCAGGGTCGAGCAGGTGACAAAGTCGCGGATCTGCTTCTCGATACCTTCCTCGTCCAGCTCCTTGGGCTTGAACGGGTTGATCGGCGCCTGAATGGCGCTTGGCGCGACCTGCTTGGGGCTGTAGGCATAACGGCCGGCGTGGAGAATCTGCATGCAGATCTTGCCGCCCGCCTCGTGCACCGCGCGGGTCACGATCTGGTGCTTGAGCGCCTCTTCCTCGGTGGTCAGCTTGGCGGCGCCGGAGTACACGCCGCCCTCGTCGTTCGGGCCGATACCGCCGGTTACCATCAGGCCGACACCGCCACGGGCACGCTCGGCGAAATAAGCGGCCATACGTTCGAAACCACCAGGCTTTTCTTCAAGGCCGGTGTGCATCGAGCCCATCAGGGTGCGGTTGCGCAGCGTGGTGAAACCCAGGTCCAGCGGGGCCAGCAGGTTCGGATAATGAGCGGCGGTCATCGGTAGGCTCCACAACGATCAATCACGGAAAAGTGGGGGCGCTCTGCGGCGTCCCTCTGTCATGTGTTACAGACTATGAGTACTCGAAGGCCGTCTCAATGACCGTAACTCACAAGTTATTGATTAAAATGCGCAGCAGGCCTTGGCAACTACCGGCATGAGCCATACCCTAGGCATCGAACCCTGCACAAGGCCGTTGACTGCTTTCCCATGCGCAAATTTCTGTACCTGACGTTCTCCATGGCGTTGATCGCCGCCCTCACGACCTACGCCATGTGGGCCGCAGACCGTCCCGCGGGGCATTATCTGTCCGACCTGAGAATCGACCTGGCGATCGACCGGGGCACCCCTGCCGACCGTGGCAATCTGCTGGGCATCCAGCCCGAACTGTTCCCCACCGACTATCAGAGCCCCGAGCGTCTGCATCGCAAGCTGGCGGCCTATCTGCAAAAGGCCCGGGAACAGGGTCTGTTGAACGAAAAAACCATCGTCGTGCTGCCTGAACACGTCGGCACCTGGCTGATGGTCAGTGGCGAAAAGGATGAGCTGTACCAGGCCACCACCCTCGAAGAAGCCATGAACTGGCTGGCGGTAAGCAATCCATTGAAGTTCGTGCGTGCACTGATCAGCGCCGAGGGCGGCAGCCGCCTGGATGACGCGCACCTGCGCATGAAAGCCAAGGGCATGGCCAAGGAATATCAGGCGCTGTTCGGCGGTCTGGCGAAAGAATTTCGCGTGACGCTGGTGGCGGGCTCCATCGTATTGCCCGAGCCCAGCGTCATCGACGGCACCCTGAAAATCGGCCGTGGCGCGCTGTACAACAGCAGCGTCGTGTTCAGTCGCGACGGCGTGCCGATCGGCCAACCCCAGCGGCAGATGCACCCGGTTTTCGAACAGCAGGACGCGATCAAGGCCAATGGCGAGCACACCCTCAACGTCGTCGATACTCCGGCCGGTCGCCTGGGAGTGCTGATCGGCAACGACAGCTGGTACCCGGACAACTACCGCAAGCTTGATGAACAGCAAGCCCGCATCGTCGCGGTGCCGGCGTTCGTCACCGGGCGTGGAATCTGGGATCAACCGTGGCGCGGTTACAAGGGTTCACAGGCGCCCGCCTCCGTCAGCCTCAAGGCCGGGGAACTCAGCGAAGGCCAGGCCTGGCATCGCCTGATCCTGACAAGCCAGGCCCCGTCCAGCCGGGCCGTCGCCGGCATGAGCGTATTCCTGCGCGGGCAGTTCTGGGATCAGTCCAGTGCCGGGCAAAGCTTTCTCACCAGCAACGGCCAGCACTTCGCCGACGGCAACGTGCGTGGCGCGCGTCTGCTGAACCTCTGGCTGTAGGCCATGAAACCGTTGCAGGTGCGTCTCGGCGATCTTTCGGTGGGCTTCGTGCACAGCCTGGCTGACGCCGTGCGCAGCCATGATCTCGACCCGCAACCGCTGCTGGAACAATACGGCCTGGATGCCGCCCGCCTGGCTGAAGCCGGGGCTCGACTGTCGATCCCGCGCTACATGCGCCTGGGCCACAGCGCCATCCAGCTGACCGACGACCCGGCGCTCGGCTTGCGCATGGGCCAACTCGGTCGCCTGAGCCAGCTGGGTCTCGCCGGCGTCACTGCCGCCCAGGCACCGACGGTGCGCGAGGCGGCGCGCTGCCTGATCCGCTTCGAGGCGCTGTATGGCTCCAACTATCGCGGGCAATCGAGCTTTCACGAAGACGCCCAGGGCGCCTGGCTGCGCTTCTACTCCATCAGCCCGTACAACAGCTACAACCGTTTTGTGGTGGATTCGATCATCGCCGGCTGGCTGCATCATCTTTCCAGCCTGAGCCCTGCTCCGCTGCGCGCGGAGCGCATCGACATCGAATTCGAACGCCCCGACTACCATGCCGCCTATGAAGTGCTGGGCGATTGCCCGATCCAGTTCGGCGCCGAACACAATCAACTGCGTCTGAGCCTGGCCAGCCTCGCGCAGCGCAACAGCGAGCATTGCCCGAGTACCTGGCGCCACTTGCTGCAACTCTGTGAGCGGGAACTGGAGCAACTGACGCGCACCCGCAGCCTGCGTGAACGTATCACTCAGATGCTGGGGCCGTTGCTCAATGGTGGCCGGGAACCCGACCTGGAAGAAGTGGCGGCTCGCCTGAAGCTGCCCGTCTGGACGCTTCGCCGCAAGCTGGCCGAAGAAGGCACGCAGTTTCGCGCGATCCTCAATGACACCCGTCGCGACCTGGCCATGACCTACATTCGCGATACGGAATTGGCGTTCGGTGAAATTGCCTACCTGCTGGGGTTTGCCTCAGCCGAAGCCTTTCAGCGCGCGTTCAAGCGCTGGATGGATCAGACGCCGGGCGAGTTTCGCCGTAGTCGCAGAGGAGCAGTTTGAAGCTATCAGCTTGAAGCTGTAACCCTACAGCTCGGTAGCGTCTTCAGCTGGTTCCAACGGGTCCAGTTCGAATGCCTGATATTCGAGCAGTTCTTCTTGATAGTCGTCCATTTTGAATCCCCCACCGCTCGTTTAAATAGTCCGAATAGTTGACCGACGCTTTGAGCATAAAGTGCCCACATGAAATAAAAATGACGCGGGCACGACACTTCGTCGGTACTGTTTAAAACGTAGCAGGCAGTCAGAAATTTATCGAAGGTTATTTTCGTAACAAAATGCGGGGCTGCGAAGTGTTTGATGCGGGTCAAACTTTCCCGGCGGTGCGGGACCGTCGAGGGCTCGATCGGTCCCGTTTTGCCATCACTGTCCCGTGATGGGCATGGCCTGGATTGGCTCGGATGGAGGCGGAATATCCGTGGGATTGGCTGGCGGCGTGATGACTTCCGTCGCGGGCGCCGGCTCGGTTGGCGGGGTCGCGGTAATCGGGGCGGCTTCAGGCGGTGGCGCTACCGGCTCGGACGCGGCCGGCATGGCGTCCGCAGGCGCAGCAGGCGCTTGTGCGGCGGGAACAGGTTCTGCTTTGGTTTCCGGAGCCAGGGACGCGGGAGCAGGCGCTGCTTGCGGCTCCGGCATGCCCAGATCGGCTTTCGGCTTATCGGGAATATGCGCCGCTTCTTTGACTTCCTTGGGCAGGAACACTTCCACCAGCGCAAAGAAACGCTCGTAGAACTTGGACGACGAGACCGTTTCGCTCGCGACCTTGACCATCGAATCATCCGACGAACCGATCGGCATCGAGACCGAACCCAGCACGCCTACGCCCAGGCTTGCGGAGTTGTTGGTTTTCTTCAGTGCGTACTGGTCCTGAAGGGCGTTGGCAAACACCGTGGCGTGATGCCCGGCGCTGCCGTCTTCGGCACAGACCACACTGAAACTGATTTCCATGTGGGTTTCGCCGGTCTGCTGGAAGCTCTTGTGCCCGCTGACCAGCTTTGGATCGCTGCTGGTGATGATGTAGCCCTGGCTCAGCAACGCCCGGCGAGCAGCTTCACAGCTCTGTGCATCGGTAACAGGATAATTGCGGGAGAAGGTCCCGGAATCGTCGAAGTTCTCATGCTCGTAGATCGCGGTTTTCTTGGACGAGCAACCGGCGGCAGCGGCCAGCACCAGCGCCAACCCGGCAACACGCATGGGAAATGATTTAAACATTGAACATCCTGCTGAAAACGGTTCGGGGCGTATTGTGCAACAGATCGATGCTTAGCGTCGCACCGATTGTGTCTTAAAACAGTTACAGGAGTGTTGACTCCGTTATTTGGCATTAATCCCCCACGTCCGTCGGGCGCTCGGGAACAAAAAACCCCGGCTATATGGCCGGGGTTCTTGTGTAACGCGAGATTTCAAACAGACATCAGTAGCGCTTGATGTCCGCTTCGCTTTCCAGCTGTTTGCGGTAAGCGGCGAAGTCCTGCTGGCCAACACGCGAAGCGAGGAAGCGACGGTATTGAGCCTTCTCTTCTTCAGTCGGCGTGGCGGCGTCGTTGACACCGTTCAGACGAACGATCATCAGGCTGCCATCAGGCAAGGTCACGCTGGTGAAGGTCGGCTTGTCCTTGGCAGTCGGCTTCGGCATGCGGAACAGCGCCTGCAGCACGGTTGGGTCGACCCCTTCCTGAGCGCGGTTCGCAGCTTCAGTGACCTTCCAGTTCTGGCCATCGATCGCAGCGTTCAGCGCGGTCTTGCCATCGCGCAGGCTGGCGATCAGCTCGTCAGCCTTGGCCTTGGCGGCAGCACTGGCGTGCTCCTTGGCCAGTTGGGCGCGAATCGGACCGGCAACCTCTTCCAGCGGCAGTTGCGCAGGCTTGAGGTGCTCCTTGGCGCGCAGTACCACAACGGTTTCCGGATCCAGCTCGATGGCGGTGCTGTTGGCACCCTCATCCAGCACTTCCGGGCTGAACGCCGCGGTGATCACGGCACGGTTGGCGGTAATGCCTTCACCGCCATCACGACCGAATGGCTTGGAGGTGTGAACGGTCAGCTTCAGGTCTTGCGCCGGCTGAGCCAGATCGGAGGCTTCGAAGGAGGCGTCTTCCAATTGCTTGGTCGCTTCGACGAAACGCTGTTCGACCTGCTGGGTTTTCAGTTCGCGGGTCAGCTTGCCTTGAAGGCTGGCGAAGGTCGGCACTTCAGGTGCTTCGACGCCCAGCAGCTTGATCAGGTGGAAACCGAAGTCGGTGCGAACCGGCTCGGAAACCTGGTCCTTGGCCAGCGAGTACAGGGCTTTTTCGAACGCCGGGTCATAGACACCAGGACCTGCGTAACCGAGGTCGCCGCCATTGTTCGCCGAACCCGGATCCTGGGAGAATTCCTTGGCCAGCGCCTCGAATGTCTCGCCCTTGGCCAAACGGGCCTGGATTTCTTCGATCTTCGCCTTGGCTTGCGCTTCGGTGGTCTTGTCGTTCACTTCGATCAGAATGTGCGCAGCCCGGCGTTGCTCGGACAGGTTCGCGATTTCCTTCTGATACGCCGCTTGCAGGTCTTCGTCCTTGACGCTGACCTGATCGAAGAAGGAAGCCTTCTTCAACTCCAGGTAATCGATGACCACCTGATCCGGGGTCATGAATTCCTTGGCGTGTTCGTCGTAGTAGGCTTTGACTTCGTCGTCGGTCAGCTTGACCGCTGCCGGGTCAGCCTTGATGGTCAGGGAAGCGAAATCGCGGGTCTGTTTTTCCAGACGGGCGAAGGCCAGAACCTGTGCATCGGTGACGAAACCGCTACCAGCGAGACCGGCGCGCAGTTGGCCGATCAGCATTTCCTGGGCCAGCATCTGGCGGAATTGCATACGGCTGTAGCCGAGTTGGCGAATCACCTGGTCGAAACGGTCGGGACTGAACTTGCCATCCACCTGGAACTCAGGCGTTTGCAGGATGACCTGGTCCAGGGCCGCTTCGGAGAAAGCGAATTTGGAGCCTTCTGCGCCTTGCAGCAGCAGTTTGCGATCGATCAGGCCCTTGAGCGCCGATTCGCGCAGCATCTTCTCGTCGAGCAAGGAAGCGTCGAAATCCTTGCCCAGTTGCTGCATGAGCTGACGGCGTTGCATGTCGACCGCCTGGCTCAGATCGTTCTGGCTGATTGCATCGCCATTGACCTGCGCCGCCTCGTTCTTGTGCGTCGTAGCCTGAAAAATGGCGTCGAAACCGGTCAGGGCCATCAGTACAACGATGACCCCGATAATTGTCTTGGCAATCCAGCCTTGTGAATTGTCCCTGATGTTCTGCAGCATGCGTCCCCCAAAAACGGTTGAACTTCAAAAATTAGGCAACCGTGGAGCGTGGGTAGAATCCGGATAGAAGAAAGGCGCATCCGAGGATGCGCCTTCTCGTAACTGGCGAAGCGGACCGATGACTCGAATCTGTGAGCCCCGGCGTCTCGGACCGGCGAATTGCCGACTGGACTACCGCTCCGCGGCCAGGTCAGGCATGACCCTGACCCGGACAGGCAAAAAACTGAATCGAACTTAGTTGACAGCTTCTTTCAGTGCTTTACCGGCTTTGAAACCTGGTTTTTTGGCTGCTGCGATTTCCAGAGTCTTACCGGTCTGTGGGTTACGACCGATGCGAGCTGGACGATCAGTTACGGAGAAAGTACCGAAACCAACCAGAACAACGGAGTCGCCAGCCTTGAGAGCGCCAGTGACGGATTCGATTACAGCGTCCAGCGCACGGCCAGCAGCAGCTTTCGGGATATCAGCGGATGCAGCGATAGCATCAATCAGTTCCGACTTGTTCACTCTAAGTCCCCTTATATCTATTTGAGTATGATTCTAAGTTTTTTTGGTGAAAGCAAAAACAGTGCTGAATGGCCTACAGACACTTAAGAGCCGCTTTATAACAAGGGCTCTAAAAAACTGTCAACAAGCCCCCCAGCCAAATACGTATTAATGCGTGCTAATTCTTTCCTTGGAATCGGACTCGCGTTTTTCATCCTTCGCGACAATCTCCGGAGCCACATCCGGCAAGGGCTCCGGCGCGTATTGCAGCGCAATTTGCAGGACTTCGTCAATCCATTTAACCGGTTTAATCTGGAGATCCTGCTTGATATTGTCAGGAATCTCCTTCAAATCGCGAACATTCTCTTCGGGAATGATCACGGTCTTGATTCCACCGCGATGAGCTGCGAGCAGTTTTTCCTTCAGACCGCCAATCGCCAATACCTGACCACGCAAAGTGATCTCACCGGTCATGGCCACGTCCGCACGCACAGGGATGCTGGTCAATGCCGACACCAGCGCCGTGCACATGCCTACACCGGCGCTTGGGCCGTCTTTCGGCGTGGCCCCTTCCGGCATGTGGATGTGGGTGTCGCGCTTCTCGTGGAAGTCCAGGGGAATGCCCAGGCTCTTCGCGCGGCTGCGCACCACGGTCTGCGCTGCGGTGATGGATTCGACCATCACGTCACCCAGGGAACCGGTCTTGATCAACTGGCCCTTGCCCGGTACGACAGCGGCTTCGATGGTCAGCAGTTCGCCACCCACCTGAGTCCACGCCAGACCGGTCACCTGACCGATCTGATCCTGTTGCTCGGCCAGGCCGTAGCGGAATTTGCGCACGCCCAGGAAGTGTTCCAGATCGTTCGCGGTGACCTTCACCGAGAAGCGTTTTTCCAGCGCATGTTCCTTGACCGCCTTGCGGCAGACCTTGGCAATCTGGCGCTCCAGGCCACGCACACCGGCCTCGCGGGTGTAGTAGCGAATGATGTCGCGGATCGCTTCCTCGTCGAATTCCAGCTCGCCTTTTTTCAGGCCATTGGCCTGGATCTGCTTGGGCGAAAGGTATTTGACGGCGATGTTGATCTTCTCGTCTTCGGTGTAGCCAGGCAGACGAATGACTTCCATCCGGTCCAGCAGCGCTGGCGGAATGTTCATGGAGTTCGAGGTGCAGAGGAACATCACATCGGACAGGTCGTAGTCGACTTCCAGATAGTGATCGTTGAAGTTGTGGTTCTGCTCAGGATCGAGCACTTCCAGCAACGCAGACGCAGGATCGCCGCGCATGTCGCTGCCCATCTTATCGATTTCATCGAGCAGGAACAGCGGGTTGCGGACGCCCACTTTTGTCATCTTTTGAATCAATCTTCCCGGCATCGAACCGATGTAGGTACGGCGATGACCACGGATTTCCGCCTCATCACGCACGCCACCCAGAGCCATGCGCACGAACTTGCGGTTGGTGGCGTGGGCTATCGACTCCGCCAGGGAAGTTTTACCGACCCCTGGAGGACCTACCAGGCACAGCACCGGACCACGAATTTTCTTCACGCGTTTTTGCACGGCGAGGTATTCGAGGATCCGCTCTTTGACTTCTTCCAGACCGTAGTGATCGGCATCGAGAATGTCTTCTGCGCGCGCCAGATCCAGGCGAACCTTGCTCTGGGCCTTCCACGGCACCTGAACCAGCCAGTCGATGTAGGAACGAACCACGGTGGCTTCAGCGGACATCGGCGACATTTGCTTGAGCTTGTTCAGCTCCGCCGTTGCCTTGGCCAACGCATCTTTTGGCAGGCCGGCGGCGTCGATACGCTTCTTCAGCTCTTCGACTTCGTTGTGACCCTCGTCGCTGTCGCCGAGCTCTTTCTGAATGGCCTTCATCTGCTCATTCAGGTAGTACTCGCGCTGACTGCGCTCCATTTGCTTTTTGACGCGACCGCGAATGCGTTTTTCGACCTGCAGCAGATCGATTTCGGCATCCAGCAACGCCAGCACGTGCTCGACACGGGCCGACAAATCGATGATTTCGAGGATTTCCTGCTTCTGTTCGATCTTCAGCGCCATGTGTGCGGCCATGGTGTCTACCAGGCGCCCAGGCTCGTCGATGCTGTTGAGCGACGACAGAACTTCAGCCGGGACTTTCTTGCCCAGCTGCACATATTGCTCGAACTGCGACAGCAGGCTGCGCACGAACACTTCCGACTCGCGCTCTGGCGCGTCGACTTCGTCGATCAACGAGACTTCGGCACGGCAATGGCCGTCCACTTCGCTGAAGCGCTCAACGGTGCCCCGCTGCTCGCCTTCGACCAGAACCTTGACCGTGCCATCAGGCAGCTTCAGCAGCTGCAGGACGGTGGCAATCGTACCCACGCGGTAAAGTGCGTCTTCACCCGGATCATCGTCGGCAGGGTTTCTCTGGGCCAGCAGAAGAATCTGCTTGTCGCCCGTCATCGCGGCCTCGAGGGCTTCGATGGATTTCTCGCGCCCCACGAACAGCGGGATAACCATGTGCGGATAAACCACGACATCACGCAATGGCAGGAGAGGCAATTCGATGGTTGTCTTCATGATTTCGCCTCTACGGCGGCCTTTCGGCCGGAAACAGATGGAATTAAGCGTGAAACCAAGATGGGGGCTAGGTTGGAAAAAAACAAGCGGATAAAAAAACGACTTGGAAGATTGTCGGATCAAGACCTGAACCCGTGGCCACGTCAGAAAACTGGCTGACCGCCCGCCCCTGCCCTTCACACGCAAAGCTCGTGCCCATAAAAAAGCAAAAGGGGCCCGAAGGCCCCTTCTTTGTACCGGCTGCGTGACGCTTAAGCGTCTGGCGCGGCCTTGGCAGGTTTCTCATTGTTCTCGTAAATGAACAATGGCTGAGACTTGCCTTCTATAACGCTTTCGTCGATCACTACTTTACTCACATCGGATTGCGATGGGATTTCATACATAGTGTCGAGCAACACACCTTCGAGAATCGAGCGCAGGCCGCGAGCACCGGTCTTGCGTTCCAGCGCGCGCTTGGCGACGGCTTTCAGTGCGTCTGCACGGAATTCCAGGTCCACACCTTCCATCTCGAACAGCTTGGCGTACTGCTTGGTCAGAGCATTTTTCGGCTCGGTGAGAATCTGCATCAGCGCAGCTTCATCGAGCTCGTCCAGCGTGGCAAGAACCGGCAGACGACCGACGAATTCCGGGATCAGACCGAACTTGACCAGATCGTCAGGCTCGACTTCACGCAGGGACTCACCGACTTTCTTGCCTTCTTCCTTGCTGCGCACTTCTGCGTTGAAGCCGATACCACCTTTGGTGGAACGGTTCTGGATGACCTTCTCGAGACCCGAGAACGCACCACCGCAGATGAACAGGATGTTACGGGTGTCGACCTGAAGGAATTCCTGCTGCGGATGCTTGCGACCGCCCTGAGGCGGAACGGAAGCGACCGTGCCTTCGATCAACTTGAGCAGGGCCTGCTGCACGCCTTCACCGGAAACGTCCCGGGTGATCGACGGGTTGTCGGACTTGCGCGAGATCTTGTCGATCTCGTCGATGTAGACGATGCCCATCTGGGCTTTTTCCACATCGTAGTCACATTTCTGCAGCAGCTTCTGAATAATGTTCTCGACGTCCTCACCCACGTAACCGGCCTCGGTGAGGGTGGTTGCGTCGGCGATGGTGAACGGAACGTTCAGCAAGCGGGCCAGCGTTTCGGCAAGCAGGGTTTTACCCGAGCCTGTCGGGCCGATCAGCAAGATGTTGCTCTTGCCGAGTTCGACGTCGTCAGCCTTTTTGTCACGCTGGTTCAGACGCTTGTAGTGGTTGTACACCGCTACGGCCAGAACCTTTTTGGCACGTTCCTGACCAATCACGTATTGATCAAGGATGCCGCTGATTTCTTTAGGCGAAGGCAATTTATGCGCGCTGCTCTCGGCCTGTGCTTCCTGCACCTCCTCACGGATGATGTCATTGCACAGGTCGACGCACTCGTCGCAGATAAAGACCGAGGGGCCGGCAATCAATTTACGTACTTCATGCTGGCTTTTGCCACAGAAGGAGCAATAGAGCAGCTTGCCGTTGTCCTCGCCGTTGCGGGTGTCAGTCATTCGTTCGATCCAAATCCGATAGGCTTGCAACACAAGATGAAGGCTATTGCGGGCTTTTTCAAGCCCGCAAATGATCGGAAAAGCCGACCACCCTCATTTTGAGCTGCTTATTTTAAGCTGGGCGCTGGGTGATCACTTCGTCGATCAGGCCGTATTCACGCGCAGCCTCTGCACTCATGAAGTTGTCGCGGTTGGTGTCGCGCTCGATCTCTTCAAGGGTGCGACCGCTGTGCTGGGCCATCAGCTTGTTGAGACGCTCACGAATGAACAGGATTTCCTTGGCGTGGATTTCGATGTCCGAAGCCTGACCCTGGAAACCGCCCAACGGCTGGTGAATCATCACTCGGGAGTTCGGCAGGCAGAAACGCTTGCCGGGAGCACCGGCAGTCAGCAGGAAAGCACCCATGCTGCACGCCTGACCGATACAGGTGGTCGACACGTTTGGCTTGATGAACTGCATGGTGTCGTAGATCGACATGCCGGCAGTCACCGATCCGCCCGGGGAGTTGATATAGAGATGGATGTCCTTGTCCGGGTTTTCCGCTTCAAGGAACAGCAATTGCGCACAGATCAGGTTGGCCATGTAGTCCTCTACAGGACCTACCAGAAAGATCACTCGCTCCTTGAGAAGACGCGAGTAGATGTCATAGGCGCGCTCGCCACGAGCAGATTGCTCGACAACCATCGGGACCAGGCCGCCTGCGGCCTGGATATCAGAGTTCTGCTGAATATAAGAATTACGGAACATGCTCTGCAGTCACTCCCAAAATAGTTAGGTCTTGAAAACGCATAAGCCAGCACGAATGCTGGCTTATGGTGTGTACTTCTTGACGCAGGAACAATCAGTCGGCTTGTGGAGCTTCTACCGGCTTGACCGCTTCTTCGTAAGAGACCGATTTGTCGGTCACGCTAGCTTTCTGCAGAACAGTATCCACAACTTGCTCTTCCAGCACAACCGAACGAACTTCGTTCAGTTGCTGGTCGTTCTTGTAGTACCAGGACACTACTTGCTCAGGCTCTTGATAGGCGGAAGCCATTTCCTGAATCATTTCGCGAACGCGGGTTTCGTCTGGCTTGAGGTCGAATTGCTTGACCACTTCAGCCACGATCAGACCCAGTACAACGCGGCGCTTGGCTTGCTCTTCGAACAGCTCGGCGGGCAGTTGGTCAGGCTTGATGTTGCCGCCGAACTGCTGAACAGCCTGCACGCGCAGACGGTCAACTTCGTTGGACAGCAAAGCCTTTGGCACTTCGATCGGGTTGGTGGCCAGCAGACCGTCCATTACCTGATTCTTGACCTTGGATTTGATCGCCTGACGCAGTTCGCGCTCCATGTTCTTGCGAACTTCGGTGCGGAAGCCGTCCAGACCGCTTTCCTTGATGCCGAATTGAGCGAAGAACTCTTCGTTCAGCTCTGGCAGGGTTGGCGCGGAAACGCTGTTCACGGTGACGGTGAACTCGGCGGTTTTGCCAGCCAGATCCAGGTTCTGGTAGTCCTCTGGGAAGGTCAGGTTCAGAACGCGCTCTTCACCAGCCTTGGCGCCCACCAGGCCTTCTTCGAAGCCAGGGATCATGCGGCCGGAACCCAGAACCAGCTGGGTGCCCTTGGCGGAACCGCCAGCGAATACTTCGCCGTCGACCTTGCCAGCGAAATCGATGTTCAGCTGGTCTTCGTTCTGGGCAGCACGCTCGGCCACTTCGAAACGGGTGTTCTGCTTGCGCAGGATGTCCAGCATCTTGTCCAGATCGGCGTCTTCGACATCAGCGCTCAGGCGCTCTACGTTAATACCGTCGAAACCGGCAACGGTGAACTCAGGGAACACTTCGAATACGGCTACGTATTCCAGGTCCTTGCCTGCTTCCAGGGATTTTGGCTCGATCGATGGCGAACCAGCCGGGTTCAGCTTTTGCTCAACCACTGCTTCGTAGAAGGAGGACTGGATCACGTCGCCTACAGCTTCCTGGCGAGCTTCAGCGCCGAAACGACGCTTGATTTCGCTCATTGGCACTTTGCCTGGACGGAAGCCAGCAATCTTGGCCTTTTGGGCAGTCTGCTGCAGACGCTTGTTGACCTGAGTCTCGATGCGCTCAGCCGGCACGGTGATGCTCATGCGGCGCTCAAGAGCAGAAGTATTTTCAACAGAAACTTGCATGGATATTCCTCGTTGCACAGACGTTAGCCGGCCGTTTCCGACCCCAGAATCAAGGGCATGCATTCTAGTGGGTCAAACTCAAGAAGTCACCCTACTGAAAACGGGTAAAAACACAGCAGGCAATTTATAGGTGCGAATGCACGGATGCACCTCGCCCCGGTGGCAAATACAGCCAAACATGCCAGGGCTCTGCGCCAACCCTTCTATATATAGAAGAGGTTGCCAATCATCTCCCTGACAGCCGAACTTGCGAGCAAGTCGGCAGGCAGCGCGGCATCATCGAGAAACATAAATACGACGAAACGCCCTGCCCTTGCGACCCCGGACCAGCAGTCGCCGAACCACTGAAACAAAAAAGGCGCCAGACTGTTAAATCTGGCGCCTTTCGGAATATGGGGTGGACGATGGGGATCGAACCCACGACAACGGGAGTCACAATCCCGTGCTCTACCAACTGAGCTACGCCCACCATATCGCGTTACTTGTGCCAATGCTGCCTAATGGCGCACCCGGCAGGACTCGAACCTGCGACCATCCGCTTAGAAGGCGGATGCTCTATCCAGCTGAGCTACGGGCGCCTTATTAATCTGTACCCTTGAAGGACTACAAACTAAATGCTTTCCAGTCGTTGCAGAACCTTGATTCCGCTTGACCTTCTTAACCAGTGCTAGGCTGTGCCCGACAAGTGCGACGAATAGTATAGAGCCACCTGTAGGTCGTCAAATCCTTTTTAAAAAAAATTCATTTAATTAAAGGAGTTAGGGGAATTTGCAGACCAAGCGCCTTTGCCCTCACCGCATGACATGCGAGAATGCGCTCTCTTTTTTTCCCCTCTCGATGGTTAATCACGCGCAATGACTGCACAACTTATCGACGGCAAATCGATCGCCGCCAGCCTGCGCCAGCAGATCGCCCAACGCGTCAACGAGCGTCGCCAGCAAGGCTTGCGCACGCCAGGCCTCGCGGTGATCCTGGTCGGCAGCGATCCTGCCTCTCAGGTTTATGTCTCGCACAAGCGTAAAGACTGTGAAGAGGTCGGCTTCCTGTCCCAGGCCTACGACCTGCCTTCCGAAACCACTCAAGAAGCCTTGACCGATCTGATCGATCGCCTCAATGACGACCCGGCAATCGACGGCGTCCTGTTGCAGCTTCCCCTCCCCGAACACCTGGACGCCTCGAAACTGCTCGAGCGCATTCGTCCGGATAAAGACGTCGACGGTTTCCACCCTTATAACGTCGGTCGCCTGGCCCAGCGTATTCCGCTGCTGCGCCCATGCACCCCAAAAGGCATCATGACCCTGCTGGAAAGCACCGGAGCCGATCTGTACGGAATGGACGCAGTCGTCGTCGGCGCTTCCAACATTGTCGGCCGCCCGATGGCGATGGAACTGCTGCTGGCTGGCTGCACCGTGACCGTGACCCACCGCTTCACCAAAGACCTGGCCGGTCACGTCGGTCGTGCCGACCTGGTGGTCGTGGCTGCCGGCAAGCCTGGCCTGGTCAAGGGCGAGTGGATCAAGGAAGGCGCGATCGTGATCGACGTCGGCATCAACCGCCAGGATGACGGCAAGCTGGTCGGCGACGTTGTCTACGAAACCGCCCTGCCCCGCGCCGGCTGGATCACTCCGGTGCCGGGTGGCGTAGGCCCGATGACCCGCGCCTGCCTGCTGGAAAACACCCTGTACGCCGCCGAAGCCCTGCACAGCTGATACACACTGCACAGGCAAATCAGCGACACAAGGAACCCCGCCACGGCGGGGTTCTTTTTTGCCCGCCGAACAGTCATGACCATCCGCCGGAAAGTGACTTTTTTTTCATGTTTCCAACGACTTTCACGCCACCCTCGAACAACCATCGACAGTTATTCAGCCATACTCCAGAATGTCGCGCTTTTACGAAATAGCCCGTTACATAACGGCGTATCAACACTTTATGAGTCTGCCAGCGTGAAAATCCGTCTTTCCATCCTGAGCCTAGTTTTTGCACTTACAGGGACTTTGATCACGCCACTTGCCAACGCCGGCGAAACCACCGCCGCACCTCGAGACACCTCGAAACTCAAGCTCGCTTCCGGCAGTTCGTTGTTGCTGGATATGCAGACCAACAAAGTCATCTATGCCAGCAATCCAGATGTGGTTGTCCCCATCGCTTCGGTCAGCAAACTCATGACCGGCCTGGTTGTGGTTGAAGCCAAACAGAACATGGATGAGTACATCAACATCGACATCAGCAACACGCCGGAAATGAGAGGCGTGTTTTCCCGGGTCAAGCTCAAAAGCGAAATGCCACGCCGGGAAATGCTGCTGATTGCCTTGATGTCGTCCGAGAACCGCGCAGCCGCCAGTCTCGCGCACCACTACCCGGGCGGTTACGCCGCGTTCATCGCCGCGATGAATGCCAAGGCAAAGGCTCTGGGGATGACCAACACGCACTTCGTCGAGCCGACCGGTCTGTCGCCGCGCAACGTCTCGACCGCTCGCGACCTGAGCAAGCTGCTGGTCGCCGCGCACAAGTACCCGCTGCTGACCGAGTTGAGCACCACCAAGGAAAAGACCGTGTCGTTCCGCAAGCCCAACTACAGCCTGGGCTTCCGCAACACCGACCACCTGGTGCGCAAGCCGGACTGGAACATCGAGCTGACGAAAACCGGCTTCACCAACGAAGCCGGCCACTGCCTGGTGCTGGTGACGTACATGGGTAATCGCAAGGTGGCGATGGTCATCCTCGATGCCTATGGCAAGTACACCCACTTTGCCGATGCCAGTCGCCTGCGCAATTGGGTCGAGACCGGCAGAAGCGCCGATGTGCCTTCGGTTGCCCTGCAATACAAGTCGGACAAGAACCTCAAACAGCGCCAGAGCGGTGTGGTTGAGGCCTCGAAGTAACCACGTAATCGCCAATAAAAAACCCCGACTTGTCGGGGTTTTTTATTGCTTCGATCAATCATTCGGCAACGGCATCTTATCGTCATCCGGAATGCCATCCCCCTTGCTCGGATCGTTCCAGCCCTTGGGATGTTCCGTCGGCGCCACGGCAGGCCGGGCCAGCGGATCACGCAGCGGACTGTCCGGATCCATCACCGGATCGACGCTTTCCTCAGGCGTCGTCGGAACATTTTCCGGACGTTTGTCGTTAAAGCTCGAGTCAGTAGACATACGCACCTCCATCGCAGCTAAGGTTTCAGATCACCCAGCGGGTCATAGGGTTTTGACGGCGCCTTGGGATTGTCACCCGGCTTCACGTCTTTGGGTGCCTTGGCAGGCCCGACGGGATCGACCTGAGGGTCGTCGAGGTCCGGGGAATCGGGATCGAACCCCAACTCATCGCCGGACGAATGCTCGGATGAGTGTGGACCGGAAGGGGTATTGGAATATGCCATGAACACCTCCTGTGAACGAAGCCCGGAGATTCCGGGCCTTGTCCTTCAGATGGCCTGCATGCAGTACGGTGCCCGGCAAATGACGAACGGCCTCAGTGCGTGGACAACGCCTGCCTGGCCTGGGCCGCCGCCTGCTCCCGGCCAGCCTGCGCCAGGTCGTTGGCCGCCTTGAGCCAGCGCTGCTTGTCGACCTCGGCCGGAATCTGCGTCGGCGACTGAATCAGCACCGCCCAGCCACCGGCATCCTTGAACGCCGACTCGAACGAGCCGAAGCTCATCATCTGCCGCTGCTCCATACCGGCGCGCAACAGCACGGTCTGCTTCTGACGGTTGTACCCGGACAGAATCGCATAACGCGGTTCGGACCAGAACGCCGTACCTTCAGTGAAGCGCACCATAACCGGGAAACCCGCCGCCACTTGGGTCAACAGTGCCGGCAAATTGTTGTCCAGCGGATAAACCACCATTCCGTATTCCCGGGCAACGTTCTGCATGTTCTGCTGCAACTGAGCCTCGCCGCCCGGCAGATGCAACGATTTCTCGAGCAACCCCGGCGTGATCACGATGCCCTGTTGGGACAGCATGCTCGCCAGCACCTGAGGCCCGCTCTGATTGGCCACACCGCGATAGAACCTGCCGCTGAGCTCGACCCGCTCCGGCAAACGCTTGATCTGCGGCGAAACGCTGCCGGCGCAACCAGCCAGACCGGCGACGCAGCCGACGATGACCGCCGCTGAAAGAAATCGAGAAATTACCCGCACCATGATCACTCTCTTCTTCAGATGCCAGGCAATCCGCTTCCCGGCTTGGCTGTGGATCATAGGACGCCCGGCGGCGTCGGTATAGCCTTAACCGGTAGTCGAGGGCTTTGCATAGAGCAAACTGGTTGGTGACAGTCGACCTTCGGTCAATAGCCTGAAACAACCCAGCGACTAGACTGTCACTTGAAAGGTGTGTGTGCCCGCCGCAGGGCAAAGAGGAGGCATCGATGAGCCTGACAATGACGATCGTGATGTTGATTTCCGGCTGGCTGGCCGTTGCCGCCGCCATGTTGTGGGGTGTTCTGCGCATTGCGCGTCGCCACCATCACCCCGTTCAACCGGCCAAGCGGGTACAGCCCGAAAAAACCACGAGGCGTCACGCCACCGCCCACTGACTGCACTTTCAATCTTAATAAAAAACGGCCGCCTGCTGTCTTTCGAGAGCAGGCGGCCGTTTCATTTCAGCCCAGCTTACGCTTCAGCGGTCAGACGCTTCTGCTTGGCCCGGCGGGACATCATGTTCAGCACCTCGATCGCCGCCGAGAATGCCATCGCCGCGTAGACGTAGCCTTTCGGTACGTGGGCGCCGAAGCCTTCGGCGATCAGCGTCATGCCGATCATGATCAAGAAGCCCAGCGCCAACATCACCACGGTTGGATTGTCGTTGATGAACTTGGCCAGCGGATCAGCCGCCAGCAACATCACCAGTACCGACACCACCACCGCGATGATCATGATCGGCAAGTGCTCGGTCATGCCGACAGCGGTAATGATGCTGTCGATGGAGAACACCATGTCCAGCATCAGGATCTGGCCGATCGCCGCGGCAAAGCCCAGGGTCACGGTCGAGGTCTTCGACGTCGGATCTTCCGGCGAAGGGTCCATGCTGTGATGGATCTCGGTGGTAGCTTTCCAAAGCAGGAACAGACCGCCGGCGATCAGGATCATGTCCTTCCAGGAGAATGCCTGACCGAAAATCTCGATCACCGGCGCCGTCAACTGGACGATGAACGCGATGGTGCTAAGCAAGCCCAGACGCAGGATCAGCGCCATGCCGATACCGATGCGCCGTGCCTTCTGCCGGTGCTGCTCAGGCAGTTTGTTGGTCAGGATCGAGATGAAAATCAGGTTATCGATGCCGAGCACGATTTCCATAACCACCAGGGTGGCCAGGGCGACCCAGGCGGTGGGGCTTGCAGCTAACTGTAAAAGGTATTCCATGGGTCAGTCCTGACTCGCTGTGAGACGGTTTAGATTTCCTGGGAAGACGATTCGGTTTTTTCCGATTCTTTTTCCGATGATTCTTTTTTGCTGATCAAGCCGCCAGTGGCCTCGCTCAATGCCTGTTCGGCGGCCTTGTGGGTGTCGTCGATGGCCTGCTTGGCACTTTCGGCAGCCTTGCCCATCAGTTGCTGAGCGCTTTTTTCGGCCTGATCACAGCCGGCCAGAACCAGTAAAGACGTTATCAGCAGCGCCGTGGTTTTAAGCTTCATGATGCTTTCCTCGATAGAACGAAACGGGCCACAGCGATGGCCCGTTGATAGCGATGCATTCTAGGGAGATGAACACTTCAGGAAAATTCGTATTTTTGGCGGCTATACTTCGGTTTTTACGAATCCGAAATAGGGCATTCACCACATGCTGAACTACCGACAACTGCACTACTTCTGGGTCGTCGCCAAGACCGGCAGTATCGTGCGCGCCTGTGAGCAGTTGAACCTGACGCCCCAGACCATCAGCGGGCAGATCTCATTGTTCGAACAAACCTATGGCATCGAGCTGTTCCGCCGGGTCGGCCGGCAGCTGGAGCTGACCGAAGCCGGTCGCCAGACCCTGCCCTACGCCGAACAAATGTTTCAGCTGGGCGGCGAGCTGGAATTGATGCTGCGGGCTCAGCCCAACGAACAGCAGATCCTGTTTCGAGTCGGCGTGGCCGATGTGGTGCCCAAGTCCATCGTCTATCGCCTGATCGCACCGACCATGGAGCTGACCGAACCGCTGCGCATCACCTGCCGCGAAGACAAGCTCGAACGGTTGCTCGCGGACCTGGCCATCCAGCGCCTGGACCTGGTGATTTCCGACAGCCCCATGCCGACCCACCTGGACATCAAGGGCTACAGCCAGAAGCTCGGCGAATGCGGGATCAGCTTTTTTGCCACAAAGGAATTGGCGACACGTTACGGCCAGGATTTCCCCCGCAATCTGCACGGCGCACCGTTGCTGATTCCCGGGGCGGAAACCGTGGTGCGCAGCCGCTTGCAGCGCTGGTTCGCCGAGCAGCAGATCCAGCCGCAGATTGTCGGCGAGTTCGATGACAGTGCCTTGATGCAGGCCTTCGGCCAATCCGGCAGCGGAATTTTCATCGGCCCCAGCGTGATTGCCGACGAGGTGAAACGCCAGATGGGCGTGGAGGTGATTGGCCAGACCGACGCGGTGAGCGAGTCGTTCTACGCCATTTCGGTGGATCGCAAGGTCAAGCACCTCGGCATTGTCGCCATTACCGAAGGTGCCCGACGCGAGCTGTTTACAGCGCTGTAACGGCGTCCCGCGGCTTGAAGGTCATCAGCGCGATGGCCAGCAGGATCGATGCGAGGATCAAGGCGGCGGCAGCGAAACCCAGGCCTTGCAGGCCGACGCTGTCGATCACCCGACCGCCGATCATCGCGCCCAGGCCGATGCCGAGGTTGGCTCCAGCGATGTTCAGCGAGGCAGCAAATGCCGGCGCTTCCGGAGCGGCCTTCATCAAACGCACATGGCTGACCAGGAACAACGCGGCCTGGGTAATACCCCAGATGCCCATCGCCGCCGCCAGACCCAAGGCCGAATGAATGTTCGGCACCAGCGCGACCAGCCCGGCGATCATAAAGGCGCAGAACATCATCGAAGCCACCAGCGGGTGCCGATCCACGGCGCGACCGCCCAAAGAGTTGCCGATCAGCCCGACCGCGCCGAAGCCCATCAGGCACCAGCCGACCACAGTGCCGTCGAAGCCGGCGAGGCGCTCAAGGATGTCCGCAAGATAGGTGTAGGCAGTGAACATGCCGCTGAACACCACGATCGACAGCAGCACATGCCCGACCATCAAGGGACTGCGCAGGATCTTGAATTGCGAGCGGAAACTGACCTGATGTTGATGCAGGTTGGTCTTCGGCAAATAGACAAACAGCAGCAACGCCTTGGCGAAGGCGATGACCGCCAGAATGGCGAAGGCGCTGCGCCAGCCGAATGCATCGGAAATCAGCGTGCCCACCGGAATGCCGAATACAGTGGCGCAGACGATGCCGAAGCCGATCTTGGCGATGGCGCGGCCGGCGAAGTCGGGGCCGACGATGTCCACCGCCGTCTCGCTGGCCAATGCCCAGAACACCGGCAAGCCCAAGGCCGGAACCAGTCGGGCAAAGGCCATCACCCAGATGTTCGGCGCCAATGCCGCCACGGTATTGGCCAGGCCGAACATGATCAGGATCGTAATGAACAGCTTGCGCCGCTCGAAGCGGGCGAAGAACGCGGTGAGGAACGGCCCGAACGCGGCGACGGTGAAGGCGAACAGCGTCACCAGCAACCCGGCCTGGGGGATACTGACGTCGAGATCACGGGCGATGGCCGGCAACAGGCCGACGATGACGAACTCCGTTGTCAGCACGGTAAAGCCGGCGGCCGACAGCAGAAGGATGGGAAACAGCATGCACAACTCCAGAAAACGACAACACCAGCGCTAGCCCGAAGGCCCACTGGCAGATTGAAAATGAGGATGGCGAAGCTTAACAGAGTGTGTCCAATCAGGCTTGCACGAACCTGCAAATCGGCTCCGGAAACCGGGTGGCAGATCGTCACACTTCTGAAGGAATGGCCCTACGCTGTGATAAAGTCCGCGCCCCGCGAAACGTACCCCCTGAACGTCGGCCATTTAAAGCCTCGATGTCACGTTACCCGCCCCGATAAATCCGAGATGCCGTTTTATGACAGCTTCATCCCCTTCTCTATTGCAACGCCTCAAACGCACCAGCCTGGTCACGCAGATCATCATCGGACTGATCGCCGGGATTGCCCTGGCGCTGTTCGCCCCTGAAGTCGCCAAGGCCACCGGTTTCATCGGCAAAGTCTTCGTCTCGGCACTGAAGGCCGTCGCGCCGATCCTGGTGTTCGTGCTGGTCATGGCGTCCATCGCCAACCACAAGCACGGCCAGGAAACCCATATCCGGCCGATCCTGTTCCTGTATCTGCTGGGCACTTTTGGCGCTGCCGTGGTCGCAGTGGTGGCGAGCATGATGTTTCCGTCGAGCCTGGTGCTGTCCACCGACAACCTGGCCGTCACCGCACCGGGCGGCATCGGCGAAGTGCTGCAAAGCCTGCTGCTGAGTGTGGTCGACAACCCGGTCAGTGCGCTTATGAACGCCAACTTCATCGGCATTCTGGCCTGGGCGATCGGCATGGGCATCGCCATTCGCCACGCCGGCGACACCACCCGAGAGGTGCTGGGTGATCTGTCCAACGGCGTGACCGTGATCGTGCGGCTGGTGATCAGCTTCGCGCCGCTGGGGATTTTCGGACTTGTTGCCTCGACCCTGGCCACGTCCGGTTTCGGCGCCCTGATCGGCTATGCGCACCTGCTGGCTGTATTGCTGGGCTGCATGGTGTTCGTGGCGCTGGTGATGAACCCGCTGATCGTGTTCTGGAAACTGCGCCGCAACCCTTTCCCGCTGGTGCTGATGTGTCTGCGGGAAAGCGGCATCACCGCGTTCTTCACCCGCAGTTCGGCGGCGAACATTCCGGTCAACCTGGAACTGAGCAAGCGCCTGGGCCTGCATGAGGACACCTACTCAGTGTCGATCCCCTTGGGCGCAACCATCAACATGGCCGGCGCGGCGATCACCATCACCGTGCTGACACTGGCGGCCGTGCACACCCTGGGCATCGCCGTGGACATCCCGACTGCGATCCTGCTGAGCGTGGTCGCGGCGATCTGTGCCTGCGGCGCTTCCGGTGTGGCCGGTGGTTCGCTGCTGCTGATCCCGCTGGCGTGCAGCCTGTTCGGCATCCCGAGCGAGATTGCCATGCAGGTGGTGGCGGTGGGCTTCATCATCGGCGTGCTGCAGGATTCGGCGGAAACGGCGCTCAACTCCTCCACCGACGTGCTGTTCACGGCGGCAGCTTGCCTGGGCGAAGAACGCCTGGCCTGACCCTGCTCCCCTGTAGGAGCCGAGCTTGCTCGCGATGGTCGCCAACGATAACGCTGGCAACCTGACACCCCGCGGTGTCTGGTCCTCCATCGCGAGCAAGCTAGCTCCTACAGGAAGCGAAAAGCAAAAAAACCCGCCTAGGCGGGTTTTTCGTATCCGGACGGTTTAGAACGCGCCCATGTAATCACGCTTGCCCACTTCCACACCGTTGTGACGCAGCAGCGCGTAAGCGGTGGTGACGTGGAAGAAGAACTGCGGCAGGCCGTAGGTCAGCAGGTAGGACTGACCGGTGAAGCGCTTCTCTTTCGGAGTGCCTGGACGGGTCACGATCTCAATGCCCTCCTTGCCGTTGATCTGCTCCGGCTTGATCTCGCCGATGAAGGCCAGAACCTTGGCGATCAGCGCTTGCAGTTCGGCGAAGGTGGTTTCGCTGTCGTCATACTTCGGTAGTTCGATCTCGGCCAGACGCGCGGAAATGCCTTTGCTGAAATCAACGGCGATCTGCACCTGACGCACCAGCGGGAACATGTCCGGGAACAGGCGGGCTTGCAGGAAGGCGTTCGGATCGATGTTTTTCGCGGTGGCGTGGGCTTCGGCCTTTTTCAACACGTCGCTCAGGGCGTTGAGCATTTGCTGGAGAACAGGAACGGAAGCGTCGTACAGGGAAATGGTCATGGTGGGTCTCTTGTGTGACAGGTGGGAAACGTCGGCCGAGATTATAGCCATGCCCGCCCGTGCTGCGGCTTGTCTTTTCTCGCGCAAGGATTAGGCTCGGCGGCTTCGACGGCATGCTTCGATTGCATAGGGAACAGCGTGATGAGCACTGAACAAGAAACGACATTCGACGAACCGCGCCTCAACAGCAGCGAAATCCGCATCCTCGGTTCTCTGATCGAAAAGCAGGCCACCAGCCCGGAATCCTATCCACTGACCCTCAATGCCCTGGTGATTGCCTGCAACCAGAAAACCAGCCGGGAACCGGTGATGAACCTGACCCCGGGCCAGGTCGGCCAGAGCCTGCGCGCCCTCGAAGGCCGCGGCTTTGCCAAACTGGTGATGGGCAGCCGCGCCGACCGTTGGGAGCACAAGGTCGACAAGGCCCTGGAACTGGTGCCTGCCCAGGTGATCCTCACCGGCCTGATGTTTTTGCGCGGGCCGCAGACGGTCAATGAACTGCTGACCCGCAGCGGGCGCATGCATGAATTCGAAGACGCCGAACAGGTGGTGCACCAGCTTGAACGCCTGATTGCCCGCGGTTTGGCGGTGTTGATTCCGCGCCAGGCGGGGCAGCGTGAAGACCGTTATACCCATGCCATGGGTGATCCGGCGGATGCCGAGGCGATCATGGCGGCACGGCAGAATCCGGTGGAGCGCAGTGGCGGTGGCGGGGTTTCGGTGGAGCGGATTGAAGAGTTGGAGGCGCGGATTGCGGCGCTGGAGGAGCGGTTGGCGCGGTTGGAATAAAGTGATTTGCCGGTGCATTGATGTTGGATGTACCGGCCTCTTCGCGGGCAAGCCCGCTCCCACAGGTTCCGTGTGTCGATCACATTATGTGTGGACACCACAGATCA
>NZ_JBSVXG010000082.1:0-25295 GCF_054070595.1 Pseudomonas sp. SDO55104_S430
GGCCTGCCTGACGGCAGGCCGTTACCGGCCCGCACACAAAAAATCTGACACTCCCGCCTTCACATTCAGACAACAATTACCCGCTTTCCCCTCATCCAGCCTTTATGGCAATTTGCAGACCCTTTGTTGAGGCCAGCCCCCATGGCAAACCCCTACCGCGAACTGTTCAAGGCCCCGGGCAGCCGGGCCTTCGTGCTCGCCGGCATGATTGCGCGCATGCCGATTTCCATGACCGGCATTGGCCTGATCACCATGCTCTCGCAGTTGCAGGGCGGGTATGGGCTGGCCGGCGCGGTGGCGGCGACTTTCGCCCTGGCCACGGCGTTCTGCGCGCCTCAGGTCTCGCGATTGGTCGACCGTTTTGGCCAGGGAAGGATTCTGCCGATCGCGGCGCTAATCGGCGGCGGGTCGTTGTTGATGGTGCTGCTTTGCACCCGCTTGCAGGCGCCGCAGTGGACGCTGTTCCTGTTCGCCGCCATCGCCGGCTGCATGCCGAGCATGTCGGCCATGGTGCGGGCGCGCTGGACCGAGTTGTATCGCGGCCAGCCGCAACTGCAAACCGCGTATGCCCTGGAGTCGGTGCTGGACGAGGTCTGCTTTATCGTCGGCCCGCCGCTGTCCGTGGGGCTATGTGTGGTGGCGTTTCCCGAGGCCGGCCCGCTTGTGGCTGCTTTGATGCTCGGCATCGGCGTCACCGCGTTCGTCCTGCAACGCAGCACCGAACCGCCCATTCATCCCCATGAAGAACACCATGCCGGCTCGATCATCCGCTCTGTGGACATCCAGCTGTTGCTGGCGTTGGTGGTCGCCATGGGCACCATCGTCGGGGTGATCGATGTGGTCAGCGTGGCCTTCGCCGAGCAGCAGGGCCAGCCGGCGGCGGCGAGCATCGTGTTGTCGGTGTACGCCATCGGCTCGTGCCTGGCAGGGTTGGCCTTTGGCGCGCTGCGTTCGAAAGTGCCGCTGCCGCGCCTGTTCCTTTATGGCGGGGTGGCGACGGCGGTGACGACCTTGCCGTTGCTGCTGGCGGTGAACATCCTCGGCCTGTCGCTGGCGGTGTTCGTCGCCGGCCTGTTTTTCGCCCCGACGCTGATTGTCGCGATGGCGCTGGTGGAGCAGATCGTACCGCCGGCCAAACTCACCGAAGGCCTGACCTGGCTGGTGACCGGGTTGAGCATCGGCGTGGCGATTGGTGCGGCGAGTTCCGGGTGGCTGGTGGATGCGTTTGGTGCACGCAGCGGGTTCTGGGTGGCGATTGCGGCGGGGGTGGTGGTGCTTGGGTCGGCGATCCAAAGCTATCGTCATCTGAAGTAGTCGACCACCTGTAGGAGCGAGCACGCTCGCGATGGAGGTCAACGATAACGCTGGCTGCCTGACACCCCGCGGTGCCCTGTCGTCCATCGCGAGCATGCTCGCTCCTACAGTGGATTTGCGTTCGACTAAATTTCTGCGGTGTTCATCCGTTCTCCCATTCAGACAACCCACAAGGAAAGCCCGGTGACCCAGCTGACATTGCTGTGCCTGCCTTACTCAGGCGCGAGTGCCATGGTTTACAGCCGCTGGCGCAACAAACTGCCGCAATGGCTGAAAGTACAGCCGGTGGAGCTGCCGGGGCGGGGCGCGCGTTTCGGCGAACCGTTGCACACAGACATGCGCCGGCTGGCGCTGCAACTGGCCCAGGAACAGAAGGCCACCCTCAAGGCGCCGTATGCGCTGTTCGGCCATAGCCTCGGGGCGTTGCTGGCCTGCGAGATGGCCCATGCCTTCCGTTCGCTGGGTTGTCCGGAACCGGTGGCGCTGTTCGCTTCGGGTACCGCCGCGCCGACCCTGCGCGCCGACTACGACCGCGGTTTCGCCGAGCCCAAGACTGGCGCCGAGCTGATCGACCAACTGCGCACCCTCAACGGCACCAGCGAGGAAGTGCTGGCCAACGAAGAGCTGATGAGCCTGACCCTGCCGATCCTGCGTGCCGACTTTCAGCTGTGCGGACGCTTCGAGCCCCTGCAACGGCCCTTGCTCAACTGCCCGGTGCATGTCCTGGGCGGCAAGGCTGACCGCGCCACCACCGAGCAATTGATCGGCTGGAGCAAGGAAACCTACGGCAGCTTTTCCGTGGACATGCTGAGTGGCGGGCACTTCTTCATCCATGAGCATGAGGCCAAGGTGCTGAAGGTGATCAAGGATCAGCTTGAGGTTCATCATCGGCGGCATGCGATGGCGACTGTGGGTTAACCACCTCTCAAGCCTCACACTTTCCCCCTGTGGGAGCGGGCTTGCTCGCGAATGCGGTGGATCAGTCAACATTTGTGGATCTGACCCACCGCATTCGCGAGCATGCCCGCTCCCACATTTTTGATTTCTGTCGGCCACAAAATCCGCGCTCCACCTCCCCACCTGACAGTTATTCTCATTCGCTAATTTTTCCGGTCTGCATTCGTTCTATAGGGACGACGTGCCTTTGTGCTTCCCGCCACTGATCCGGATACCCAGAAATGAATGCTGAAGATTCCTTGAAACTTGCTCGCCGGTTTATCGGGTTGCCCCTGGAAAAGCGCCAGATGTTCCTCGCGGCCTTGCACAAGGAGGGGGTGGATTTCGCCCGGTTTCCGATTCCCACCGGCGTCGAGGCCGAGGATCGTCAGGCGTTGTCCTACGCCCAGCAGCGCATGTGGTTTCTCTGGCAACTGGACCCGCAGAGCGGCGCCTACAACCTGCCGGGCGCGGTGCGACTGACTGGCAAACTCAACCTGCCGGCGCTGGAACAGGCCTTCGCCGCCCTGGTGGCGCGCCATGAAACCCTGCGCACGGTGTTCGCGCCGCAAGCCGACGACAGCCTGCTGCAAGTGCCCGCCACCGAATCATTGGCGATCAATCACGTCGACTTCAGCGCCTTGCCCGCCAGCGAGCGCGAACAGGCCGTCGCCCAGGCTGCCGAACGACAATCCGTACAACCCTTCGATCTCGGCACCGGTCCACTTTTAAGAGTCACGCTGCTCAAGCTCGCGGATCAGGAACACGTCCTGCTGCTGACCCTGCACCACATCGTCTCCGACGGCTGGTCGATGAACGTGCTGATCGACGAATTCATCCGTTGCTACGACGCCTTCGACGCCGGCACGCAACCGCAATTGCCTCCGCTGCCGATCCAGTACAGCGACTACGCCCTGTGGCAGCGCCGCTGGCTGGAAGCCGGCGAGCATGCGCGTCAACTGGACTACTGGCAGGCGCAACTCGGCGACGAGCACCCGGTGCTGGAACTGCCCACCGATCACCCGCGTCCGGCGATGCCGAGCTATCGCGGTACTCGCTACGAATTCGCCGTGGACGGCCAGTTGGCCGAGCAACTGCGGGCCACCGCGCAACAGCACAACATCACCCTGTTCATGCTGCTGCTCGGCGCCTTCAATGTGCTGCTGCATCGCTACACCGGACAGCGCGACATTCGTGTCGGCGTGCCGATCGCCAACCGCAACCGGGGCGAGATCGAGGGCCTGATCGGTTTCTTCGTCAACACCCAAGTATTGCGGACCGAGCTGGACGGCCAGACCCGGGTCGACCAACTGCTACAGCGCATCAAGGAAACCGCTCTCGGCGCCCAGGCCCACCAGGACCTGCCGTTCGAACGCTTGGTCGAAGCCCTGAAGCTGGAGCGCAGCCTCAGCCATACGCCGCTGTTCCAGGTGATGTACAACCACCAGCCGCAGGTCGCGGACATTTCCACGGTCAGCACCCGATCCGGCCTGGCGCTGGGACTGATCGAGTGGCAAGGCCGCACCACCCAGTTCGACCTGACCCTCGACACCTGGGAGAAGGGCGGCAAGCTGCACGCCGCGCTGACCTACGCCAACGACCTGTTCGACGCGGCGACCATTGCGCGCATGGCGCAACACTGGACGCACCTGCTGCGGGGCATGGTCGGCGATGCCGGGCAACGCATCAGCGATCTGCCACTGTTGGAGCAGGCCGAGTACCAGCTCATCGTCCATGACTGGAACCGCGCCGATGCGCCTTTCGCGCAGGACCTGTGCATTCATCAACTGATCGCCCGGCAGGCAGCCGAAACCCCGGATGCATTGGCTGCGACCTTCGGCCTTGAACAACTGACCTACAAGCAACTCGACGAGCAGGCCAACCGCCTGGCCCACAAGCTGATCGAACTCGGCGTCGGCCCGGAAGTGCGGGTCGGCGTGGCGATGCAGCGCTCGGAGCAACTGCTGGTGGCCTTGCTGGCGGTGCTCAAGGCCGGCGGCGCCTACGTACCGCTCGACCCGGATTACCCGGCCGAGCGCGTCGCCTACATGCTCGAAGACAGCCGCGCCCTGGTGCTGCTGACCGAGCAAGCCGTGGCTGAAACCCTGACCGTTGCCGACGACACCTCCGTCGTGCTGCTGGACCGCATCGAGCTGGCCGCCTATCCGACCAGCGCAGCGACCACCCGCGTCACGCCCGACAACCTGGCCTACGTGATCTACACCTCCGGCTCCACCGGAAAGCCCAAGGGCGTGGCCATCGCCCACCGCAACGTGCTGGCGCTGATCGACTGGTCGCAGTCGGTGTACAGTCGCGAGGACATTCAGGGCGTGCTGGCCTCGACTTCGGTGTGCTTCGACCTGTCGGTGTGGGAACTGTTCGTGACCCTGGCCAACGGCGGCTCGGTGATCATCGCCCGCAATGCCCTGGAGCTGCCGCTGCTGCCGGCCCGGGATCAGGTGCGCCTGATCAACACCGTGCCGTCGGCGATCAACGCGCTGCAACGGGACGCGCATATTCCGCCGAGTGTGCGCATCATCAACCTGGCGGGGGAGCCGCTGAAGCAGAGCCTGGTGGATGCGCTGTATCGGCAGGCCACTGTCGAGCATGTCTACGATCTCTACGGCCCTTCCGAAGACACCACATATTCCACCTGGACCCGTCGCGAAGCCGGTGGCCGGGCCAATATCGGCCGTCCGCTCATGCACACCGCCAGCTACCTGCTGGACGCCGATCTGCAACCGGTGCCCCAAGGCGTGGCCGCCGAGCTGTACCTGAGTGGTGCCGGCATCACCCGCGGTTATCTGGCGCGACCGGGCCTGACCGCCGAAAAATACGTGCCGAACCCGTTCTCCAGCAACGGCGAACGCCTGTACCGCACCGGCGACCTGACCCGTTATCAGGCCGACGCCAGCCTGCAATACGTCGGCCGCATCGACCATCAGGTCAAGGTGCGCGGCTTTCGTATCGAGTTGGGTGAGATCGAAGCGCGGTTGCTGCAACAGGACACCGTGCGCGAACTGGCGGTACTCGCCCAGGAAGGCGCCAGCGGTCAGCAACTGGTGGCCTACATCGTGCCGAGCGATCCGGCGCTGTTAACCGACAACGATGCGCAAAACAGCCAACGTGAAACCCTGAAAGCGGCGTTGCGTCAGCACCTGCCGGACTACATGGTCCCGGCCTTCCTGTTGTTCCTCGAACAACTGCCGCTGACCCCCAACGGCAAACTCGACCGCAAGGCACTGCCGGCGATTGACGGCTCCAGCCAGCAGCGCGAACACGTCGCGCCACGCAGCGCCCTGGAAAAATCCCTCGCGGCGATCTGGCAGGACGTGCTGGCCGTCGAGTCGGTCGGCTTGGAAGACAATTTCTTCGAACTGGGCGGCGACTCCATCGTGTCGATGCAAGTGGTCAGCCGCGCCCGCCAGGCCGGGATCCTGTTGAGCCCCAAGGACCTGTTCCAGCACCAGACCGTGCGCAGCCTGGCCCAGGCCGCCCGCACCGGCGAACTGACGCCGATCGACCAGGGCCCGGCAGCGGGCGCCGTGGCGCTGGCGCCGGTGCAACAGTGGTTCTTCGAACAGGTCATTCCAGAGCGTCAGCATTGGAACCAGTCGCTGCTGCTGGTGCCTCGCGAGCCGTTGAACCTTGAAGCACTGGAACGCGCCCTCGAACAACTGCTGACCCATCACGACAGCCTGCGCCTGCGTTATCAACAGACCGACGGCGGCTGGCAGCAAACCTACGCCGCGCCGACCACCGACTCGGTGCTGTGGCGCCGCGAAGCCTCATCGGTCGAAGCACTCAACACCCTGTGCGACGAAGCCCAGCGCAGCCTCGACCTGCATAACGGCCCGCTGCTGCGCGCCCTGTGGGTGGCAATGGCCGACGGCAGCGAACGTCTGCTGCTGGTGGTTCACCACTTGGCGGTGGACGGCGTGTCCTGGCGCGTGTTGCTCGAAGACCTCCAGCAGTTCTACACCGGCGGCAGCGTGCCGGCGAAAACCAGCAGCTATCAGCGCTGGGTCGCCGGTTTGCAGAATCATCTGGGCGCCTTTGAGCAGAGCCTCGGTCACTGGCAGACGCAACTGCAGGACGCCCCGACGGACCTGCCATGTGAACGCCCGAACGGCGCACTGGAAAACCGTTTCGAACACAAGCTGGAAATCCGCCTCGACAGCGAACAGACCCGCAAACTGCTGCAACAGGCCCCGGCGGCCTATCGCACCCAGGTCAACGACCTGCTGCTGACCGCCCTGGCCCGCGCCGTTTGCCTGTGGAGCGGGGAGGGCAGCACGCTGATCGAGCTCGAAGGCCATGGCCGCGAAGACCTGTTCGAAGGCGTCGACCTGACCCGCACGGTCGGTTGGTTCACCAGCCTGTTCCCGGTCAACCTCAAACCTGCCGCCGATCTTGGCGCCTCGATCAAGTCGATCAAGGAACAACTGCGCGCCGTGCCGGACAAGGGCCTGGGTTACGGCGCGCTGCGTTACCTGGGCGACGCACAGACCCGCGCCGAGCTCGCGGCGCTCCCTCAGCCGCGCATCACCTTCAACTATCTGGGGCAGTTCGACCGTCAGTTCGACGAGGGCGCGCTGTTCACTCCGTCCACCGAAGGCAACGGCATCGCCCAGGATCCGGCGGCGCCGCTGGGCAACTGGCTGGTGGTGGAAGGGCAGGTGTACGGCGGCGAGCTGTCTCTGAGCTGGGGTTTCAGCCGCGAGATGTTCGACACCGCGACCGTCCAGCGTCTGGGGGACGAGTATGCGCAACAACTCAATGCGCTGATCGAACACTGCTGCTCGCTCGAAACAGCACAAGCCACCCCATCGGACTTCCCGCTGGCGTGCATCAGCCAGGGGCAACTCGACGATCTGTCGCCGGCAAACCTCGAAGACTTGTACCCGCTGTCGCCGATGCAACAGGGCATGCTGTTCCACACCCTCTACGAACCGCAGGTTGGCGCCTACATCAGCCAGCTGCGCCTGGACATCGGCGGCCTGGACACCGCGCGTTTCACCCGCGCCTGGCAGGCGGCGGTCGAGCGTCACGACATCCTGCGCAGCAGCTTCCACTGGCTAGGACTCGACGTCGCGCATCAGGCGATTGCCCGTTCGGTGGTACTGCCGCTTGAAGTGCTTAACGCCACCGACACCGACGCACTGGCCGACGCCGAGCGTGATGAAGGATTCGAACTGGGCAGCGCGCCACTGTTCCGCCTCAAACTCGTTCAAACCGGCACTGACGCCTGGCACCTGATCTACACCAGCCATCACATCCTGATGGACGGCTGGAGCAACGCCCAATTGCTCGCCGAAGTGATCCAGCACTACGCCGCCGGGCAGTCGATGCCAGCGCCAACCGGGCACTACCGCGATTACCTGGGCTGGTTGCAACAGCAATCGGCAACAGCGGGCGAGCAGTTCTGGAAAACCGCACTGGCCCCGCTGGAAACCCCGACCCTGCTGGCCGAAGCCCTGCGCCCGCCGGTGGGCGCCGAAGGCAGCGAGGAGTACCGCGCGGCGCTGGACGTGCGCACCACCCAGCGTCTGGCCGCATTCGCCCGCGAGCAGAAAGTCACCCTCAACACCTTGCTGCAAGCGGCCTGGAGCCTGTTGCTGCAACGCTACACCGGTCAGGATTGCGTGGTGTTCGGCGCCACCGTGGCCGGCCGTTCGGCCCCGCTGCCGGGAATCGAAGAACAGCTGGGCCTGTTCATCAACACCCTGCCGCTGGTCTGCGCGATCAAGCCTGCACAAACCGTCAGCCAATGGCTCGGCGAGTTGCAAGGGCTAAACCTGGCGATGCGTGAATTCGAGCATGTGCCGCTGTACGACATTCAGGGTTGGGCGGGGCAGCAGGGTTCGGCGCTGTTCGACAGCCTGCTGGTGTTCGAAAACTTCCCCGTGGCCGAAGCGCTGAAACAGGGCGCACCGGCCGGGCTGTCGTTCGGCAACCTGCACAACCACGAACGCACCCACTATCCGCTGACCCTGGGCATCGAACTGGGCGAAGCCCTGAGCCTGGACTTCAGCTACGACAGCGCGCGTTTCAGCGCCGCGCAAATCGAGCGTCTGTCCGCCCAGTTGCAGCACCTGCTGGCGCAACTTGTTGCATCGCCGGAAAAAGCCCTCGGCACCCTGCAACTGCTCGACGCCGATGGCCAGAATGCAGTGCTCGCCATCAGCCAACCTGCCACGGTCGAGTTATCCACAACACAACTGGCCCACGAACAAATCGCCGCCCAGGCCGCCGCGAACCCGGACGCCCTGGCCGTGCAAGTCGAAGGTCAAACCCTGACCTTCGGCCAGCTCAACACCCAGGCCAACCACCTGGCCCAACGCCTGATCGACCACGGCGCCGCCCCCGGCAAGCGCATCGGCCTGGCCCTGCACCGCGGCCCGCAACTGATCGTCAGCCTGCTGGCCGTCCTCAAGACCGGCGCCGCCTACGTCCCGCTCGACCCGAAATACCCAACCGAACGCCTGACCTACATGATCAACGACAGCCGCCTGGACCTGCTGCTGTCCGAATCTGATCTGCTCAAAGATCTCCCCACCCACCTGACACACCTCAACATCAACGACACCACCCAACCCCCTGTAGGAGCAAGGCTTGCCCGCGAAGAGGCCCGCCCAGACACCAACGATCTCGCCTACATCATCTACACCTCCGGCTCCACCGGCCAACCCAAAGGCGTCGCCATCACCCACGGCGCCCTGCGCGAGTTCTGCCAGACCGCCGCCGGCTATTCGCGCCTGACACCCAACGACCGCGTCCTGCAATTCGCCACCTTCAGCTTCGACGGCTTCGTCGAGCAATGCTTCCCGGCCCTGTGCGTCGGCGCCGCCCTGATCATGCGCGGCGACGACCTGTGGGACGCCGGCCGCCTGGCCAGCGAAATCGTCCGGCAGGGCGTCACCGTGGCCGACTTGCCCGCCGCCTACTGGTTCCTGCTCGCCCGCGAATCGGCCAGCGGCGTGGTGCAAAACCTCGGCAACCTGCGTCAGGTCCATGTCGGCGGCGAAGCCATGTCGGTGGAAGGCCTGCGACTGTGGCATCAGGCCAGCTTGAACCACATCCGCTTGCTCAACACCTACGGCCCGACCGAAGCCACCGTGGTGTCCAGCACCCACGAATGCCAACTGCACGACGCCAGCGACGCCTTCGGCATCCCCATCGGTCGCGCCATCGCCGGTCGTGCCCTGTACGTGCTCGATGCCGCAGGCCAGCTGATGCCTTCCGAAGGTGTGGGCGAGCTGTGCATCGGCGCACCGGCCTGCCTGGCGCAAAGCTATTTCAACCGTCCGGCGCTGACCGCCGAGCGCTTTCTGCCGGACCCGTTCGCCATTGAGCCGGGCGCGCGCCTGTACCGCAGCGGCGACCTGGCGCGCTACAACGGCAACGGTGATCTGGAATACGTCGGACGCATCGACCATCAGGTGAAAATCCGCGGTTTCCGCATCGAAATGGGCGAGATCGAAGCCTGCCTGCAAGCCCGGGACGAAGTGCGCGAAGCCGCGGTCATCGCCCAGGACGGCACGCAACTGGTGGCGTACATCGTCGCCAGCGGCGCGGTGAACAGCGAAGCGGACTATCTGCAAAGCCTCAAGGCGATCCTGCAAAAGTCACTGCCCGATTACATGGTGCCAAGCCACCTGGTCCTGCTCGAAAAGCTGCCGCTGAACAACAACGGCAAACTCGACCGCAAGTCCCTGCCTCGGGCCGAAGCGGCGGCTGCACAACGCGTCTTCGTGGCTCCGGCTCAAGGACTCGAAACCCAACTGGCTCAGATCTGGCAGGAAGTGCTGCAGGTCGAGCAGGTGGGCCGCGACGACAACTTCTTCGCCCTCGGCGGTCATTCGCTGCTGGTGCTGCAAGTGATCTCCCGCGCCCGTCAGCAACTGCAACTCGAACTGTCGGTCAGCAGCCTGTTCTCGGCGGGTAGCCTCGCGGAATTTGCCGAACGTGCCGCCCGCGCCAGCGCCGGCAATCAACCGCCGCTGCAACCCGCGCAGGCGGATCAACCCAAAGTGCTGTCCTACGCCCAGCAACGCCAGTGGATTCTCTGGCAGCTGGACCCGCACAGCAGCGCCTACAACATCCCGGCCGCTTTGCGTCTCAAGGGCGCGCTGAACCGCGAAGCACTGCGTCAGGCCTTCGAGCAATTGCAGGCCCGCCACGAAACCCTGCGCACCACCTTCGAACAGGACGGCCAACAGGCACGGCCGGTGATTCATGCCGAACTGCCGCTGCAACTCGTCGAACGTTCCATCGATGAATCGGCCATCGACCATGCGGTGGCTGAGGAAATCGCCCAGCCGTTCGATCTGCGTAACGGCCCGCTGTGGCGCGCCGTGCTGCTGCAAGTCGGCAGCGACGAGCATGTGCTGGTGCTCACCGTGCACCATATCGCCGCCGATGGCTGGTCGATGCAGGTGATGGTCGATGAGTTCAGCGCCCTGTATCAGGCCGCCGTCACCGGCAATGCCGCGAACCTGAGCGCATTGCCGGTGGCCTACAGCGATTACGCCCGCTGGCAGCGCGACTGGCTGGAAGCCGGGGAGGGCGCACGCCAGTTGAGATGGTGGCGCGAACAGCTGCAAGGCAGCCAGGCTCCCTTGGAATTGCCGAGCGAACTGAGCCGTCCGGCCCGTCGCAGCGGACGCGGCGCCAGCCTGACGCTGAACGTCGATCAAGCGCTGCTGGCCGGCCTGCGAGCCTGCGCGCAGGAGCAGCAAGTGACGTTGTTCATGCTGTTGCTGGCCAGCTTCCAGACCCTGCTGCATCGCCAGAGCGGGCAGTCGGGCATCAGCGTCGGCGTGCCGAGCGCCGGCCGTTCGCGCCTGGAAACCGAAGGCCTGATCGGCTTCTTCATCAACACCCAGGTGCTGCGCGCCGAGATCGACGGGCAGCAGCCGTTCAGCACCTTGCTGCAACAGGTCAAGCGCACCGCGCTGGCGGCCCAGTCCCATCAGGACCTGCCGTTCGAGCAACTGGTGGACGCCCTGCAACCGGACCGCAGCCTCAATCACAGCCCGCTGTTCCAGGTGCTCTACAACCATCAGCAGCAACTGGGCGCCAGCGTCGAACGCACGGTTGGCGAGTTGCAGGTCCAGCGCCTGCACTGGCAGCAACACACCGCGCAATTCGATCTGGTGCTCGATACCCAGGAGCAGGGCGACACACTGGACGCCAGCCTGAGCTACGCCAGCGACCTGTACGACGAAGCCTCGATGCAGCGCCTCGCCGAACAGTGGCTGAACCTGCTACGCGCCGTGGTCGTCGATCCACAGCAGCGGGTCGCGGAACTGCCGTTGCTGCAAGCGCCGCAGTACCCCGAGTTGATCCAGCATTGGAACCCGGCGTTCCAGGCGCAACCGGCAACGCCGACTTTGCATCAGCTGTTCGAAGCCCAGGTTGCGCAACGGCCGAGCGCCATCGCCCTGAGTCATGAAGGCGAGCACCTGAGCTACGCCGCGCTCAACGCACAGGCCAACCGCCTGGCGCGCAAGCTGCGTGAGCAGGGCGTCGGCCCGGAAGTGAAGGTGGGTATCGCCACCGAGCGGGCGATGCCGCTGGTGGTCGGCCTGTTGGCGATCCTCAAGGCCGGTGGCGCCTACGTGCCGCTGGACCCGCAATACCCGGCCGAGCGCCTGAGCTACATGATCGAGGACAGCGGCATTGCGCTGCTGCTGACTCAGGAGCACTTGATGGAAGGCCTGCCGTCCCGCGACGGCGTGCAGGTGCTGGACCTGACGTCCCTGCAACTGAACGGCTACGCCAGCGACAACCTGCCGCCGCTGTCGACCCCGGACAACCTGGCCTACGTGATCTACACCTCCGGCTCCACCGGGCGACCGAAAGGCGCGCTGCTCAGCCATGGCAACGTCGGGCGTTTGCTGAGCGCAACGGCTGAGGAATTCAACTTCGGCGCCGACGATGTCTGGACCCTGTTCCATTCCTACGCCTTCGATTTCTCGGTGTGGGAGCTGTTCGGTTCGCTGTGCACCGGTGGCCGCCTGGTGATCGTGCCGTACTACATCAGCCGCGAGCCACAGGCGTTCCATCGGCTGCTCTGCGATGAAGGCGTGACCGTGCTCAACCAGACCCCGAGCGCCTTCCGTCAGCTGCTGCCGATTGCCTGCGCCAGCCCGCAGAACCTCGCGCTGCGTCAGGTGATCTTCGGCGGCGAAGCGCTGGAAGTCGCGAGCCTGCGCCCGTGGTTCGAGCGCTTCGGCGATCAACAGCCAACCCTGGTCAACATGTACGGCATCACCGAAACCACGGTGCACGTGACCTACCGCGCCATCCGCCTGGCGGACCTCGATGGCAAGGCGCAAAGCCCGATCGGCCTGCCGATCCGCGACCTGCGCTGGTACTTGCTCGACAGCCAGCTGCAACCGGTGCCGGTGGGCGTCGCGGGCGAGCTGTATATCGCCGGTGCTGGCCTGGCGCGGGGTTATCACGGGCGTTTCGGCCTGACTGCCGAGCGCTTCGTGCCGAGCCCGTTCGACCCGTCGCAACGCCTGTACCGCAGTGGCGATCTGGCACGCCAGCGCGACGACGGCAGCATCGATTACCTGGGACGCATCGACCAGCAAGTGAAGATTCGCGGCTTCCGCATCGAACTGGGCGAGATCGAGGCCGCGCTGCTGGCACAACCCGGCGTGCGCCAGGCGGTGATCAGCGTGCACAACGCCGACGCCGGACCGCAGCTGTGCGCCTACGTGGTGGCCGAGCAGACCCCGAGCGAGCCGATCACCTGGCGCGAGCAAATGCGCGCCGCGCTCAAGGTCGATCTGCCGGACTACATGGTGCCCAGCCACTGGCTGCTGCTCGATGAGCTGCCCTTGACCGGCAACGGCAAGCTCGACCGCAAGGCCCTGCCGTTGCCCGACGCCGAAGACTGGCAGCGTCCGTTCGAAGCCCCCGAAGGCGCGCTCGAACAGCAACTGGCGGCGATCTGGGCCCAGGTGCTGGGCGTGGCGCGGATCGGCCGGCGCGACAACTTCTTCGAATTGGGCGGGCACTCGCTGCTCGCCGCCCAGGCCAGCGCCCGCGTGGAACTGGAACTGGGCATCGAGCTGCCGCTGCGCGCGCTGTTCGAAACCAACGACCTTCAGGCCTATGCCGCCATGGCCGGTCAACAGGCCCCGACTGACAACGATGCCCGTCTGGATGCGCTTGAGTCGCTCCTCGACGAGATGGAGATCAACTGATGGAACACACCACCGCCATGCGTATCGCCACCCGCTTCGCCGGCCTGCCCGCCGACAAGCGCCGCGAATTCCTGACACGCATGCAAGAGCAGGGCGTCAGCTTCGGCCAGTTGCCGATTCCGCCCACCGCCGAACCCCAGGCCGCTTTCGAGCTGTCCTACGCGCAGCAGCGCCAGTGGTTTCTCTGGCAGCTCGATCCCCAGGGCAGCGCCTACAACATTCCCGCGGCGCTGCGTCTGGAAGGCCCGCTGAATCTTGCAGCATTGCAAACAAGCTTCGACGTGCTGCTGGAGCGGCACCAGAGCCTGCGCAGCCGTTTTGTCGAAGACGACGGACAGGTGCTGCTGACGCTGGCGTCGGTCAGCTCGCTGGCCATCGAGCAGCATGATCTGCGCAATGAACCGCAGCCGCTCGAGTCGGCAATGAACAAGGTCGACGCGGAGATCGCCCGGCCGTTCGATCTGCAACACGGCCCGCTGCTGCGGGTGAGCCTGTTGCAGCTGGACGCCGAAGACCACGTGCTGGTGCTGACCCTGCACCACATCGTCACCGACGGCTGGTCGATGGGCGTGCTGGTGGAGGAGTTTTCCCGCCTGTATGCCGCCCATTGCCAGGGCAAGGGCGCGGAGCTTGAAGCGCTGCCGATTCAGTATTCGGACTACGCCGCCTGGCAGAAGCGCTGGATGGAAGCGGGGGAGCTTGAGCGTCAACTGAACTGGTGGCGCAACACCCTCGGCAGCGAACAGCCGCTGCTGGAACTGCCGACCGATCGCCCGCGTCCGGCGCAACCGAGCCAGCGCGGTGCCCGCCTGGATTTCGCGCTCGACCCTCAACTGGCCAGCGGCCTGATGGCCCTGGCCAAACAGCGCGGGGTCACGCCGTTCATGCTGTTGCTGGCCAGTTTCCAGGCCCTGCTGTACCGCTACAGCGGCCAGTCCGACCTGCGCATTGGTGTGCCGATCGGCAATCGCAATCGCGCGGAAACCCGTGGCCTGATCGGCTTCTTCGTCAACACCCAGGTGATGCGCTCCGAGCTTGATGGCCGCCTGCCGTTCAGCCAGTTGCTGGAGCAGACCCGCGCCGCGTCGCTGGATGCCCAGGATTATCAGGACCTGCCATTCGAGCGTCTGGTGCAGGCGCTGCAAGGCGAGCGCAGCCTCAGCCACAGTCCGTTGTTCCAGGTGATGTTCAACCACCAGCAGGCGCGGCCGACGGCGGTCAGCGGCTTGCTCGCGGGCCTGCGAGTGCAGGCGCTGAACGCCACGGCGCCCACCACCCAGTTCGACCTGCAACTGGACACCCAGGAACAGGGCGAGCAGCTGTTCGCCAGCCTGACCTACGCCACCGACCTGTTCGACGCCGAGCGCATCGAGCATCTGGCGCAGCATTGGCGCAACCTGTTGGCCGGCGTCCTGGCCAACCCGCAAACCCCGATTGCCGAACTGCCGCTGCTGGACGCCGACGAGCGCCTGCGCATCCTCGACGACCTCAACGACACCGCCCACCTCTATCCGGGCGAAGTCTGCGTACAGCGCCATTTCGAAGCGCGGGTGATTGAAAACCCGCACGCGACGGCTCTGGTGTTCCAGGGCCAGTCCCTGAGTTACGCCGAGCTGAACCTGCGCGCCAATCGCCTGGCCCATCACCTGCGTGCGCAGGGTGTGGGCCCGGAAGTGATCGTCGGCATCGCCTGCGAGCGTTCCTTCGAAATGGTCGTCGGCCTGCTGGCGATCCTCAAGGCCGGTGGCGCGTACGTGCCGCTGGACCCGGAATACCCGCTGGACCGCCTGAGCTACATGATCGAAGACAGCGGCATTGCGTTGCTGCTGACCCAGGACCATTTGCTGGCGCAACTGCCGACCCCGGACCACGTGCGCACCTTGTGCCTGCAAGCAGACGCCGAGTGGTTGAGCGAGCTGCCGGGCACGGATCTGCCCAACGTCGCGCTGGCGGAAAACCTCGCCTACATGATCTACACCTCCGGCTCCACCGGAAAACCCAAGGGCGCGGGCAACCGTCATGTGGCGCTGCACAACCGCATCGAGTGGATGCAGGACGCCTACCACCTGCAGCCGACAGACCGCGTGCTGCAAAAGACCCCGTTCAGCTTCGACGTGTCGGTCTGGGAGTTCTTCTGGCCGTTGATGAAAGGCGCGACCCTGGTGATCGCAGCTCCAGGCGAGCACCGCGATCCGCAACGCCTGGCGGCGCTGATCGTCGAACAGCGCATCACCACGCTGCACTTCGTGCCGTCGATGCTTTCGGCCTTCATCGCCGCCGACGAGGCGCTGGCCTGCACCTCGCTGACCCGGATCATCTGCAGTGGCGAAGCGCTGCCGATGGAGCTGCAACGCCAGACCCTGCGCAGCCTGCCCCAAGCCAATCTGTACAACCTCTATGGCCCGACCGAAGCGGCCATCGACGTGACCCACTGGACCTGCGTGGAAGAGGACCGCGACAGCGTGCCGATCGGTCGACCGATCGCCAACCTGCGCACCTGCATCCTCGACAGCGAACTGCAACCCTTGCCGATGGGCGCGGTGGGTGAGCTGTACCTGGGCGGTGTCGGCCTGGCGCGGGGTTATCACCGTCGCGGCGCGTTGACCGCCGAACGTTTCGTGGTCGATCCGTTCGGTAGCGGCGAGCGGCTGTACCGCACCGGTGACCTGGCGCGCTACCGCGCCGACGGCGCCATCGACTACTGCGGGCGCATCGACCATCAGGTGAAGATTCGCGGCCTGCGTATCGAGCTGGGCGAGATCGAAGCGCGCCTGCAGGAACACGCCGAGGTGCAGGAAGCCGTGGTGCTGGCCCTCGACGGTCCGAGCGGCAAGCAACTGGTGGCCTATGTCGTGCCGCAGGATCGTGCGCTGGTGGCGGCCGACGCCGAGCAGCAGGGCGCCTGGCGAGAAACCCTGAAAACCCATCTGCTCGGCAGCCTGCCGGACTACATGGTGCCGGCGCAGACGGTGCTGATCGAACAGATGCCCCTGAGCCCCAACGGCAAACTGGAACGCAAGCGCCTGCCGGCACCGACCGCGCAGGTCAGCCAGCGCGCCTTTGAAGCGCCACGCACCGCCCACGAAAAAGCACTGGCGCAGATCTGGCAGGAGGTGCTGGGCGTCGAGCAGGTCGGGCGCCAGGACAATTTCTTCGAGCTGGGCGGCGACTCGATCATTTCGATCCAGGTGGTCAGCCGCGCCCGCCGCGCCGGCCTGAGCCTGCAACCGCGTGACCTGTTCCAGCAGCAGACCCTGCAAGCCCTGGCCACGGTGGTCAAGGAACAGGCCGCACCGCTGGCGCAACAAGGGCCGGTGGACGGTGTGCAAAAGCTCACGCCGATCCAGCGCTGGTTCTTCGAAGAGCCGATCCCGCAACGGGCCCACTGGAACCAGGCGGTGTTGCTGACCCCGCGTGAAACCCTGGAACTGCCGCGTCTGCAAGGCGCCCTGCAACGCCTGCTCAAGCAGCACGATGCTCTGCGCCTGCGCTTCAGCCAGATCGACGGTCAATGGTCGGCCCGCTACGTCGGCGCCGACAGTGCCGATGTGATCGACATGCTCTGGACCGCCCGGGTGGCCAGCGATGCTTCGCTGGAATCGGTGTGCGACGAAGCCCAGCGCAGCCTCAGCCTGCAGGACGGCCCGCTGTTGCGGGTGGCATTGATTGCCCAGGCCGATGGTTCGCAACGCTTGCTGCTGGTGATCCATCACCTGGCCGTGGACGGCGTGTCCTGGCGGGTGCTGCTGGAAGATTTGCAGGCGGCTTATCAAGGTGAAGCGCTGCCGCCGAAGACCAGTTCGTTCCAGGCGTGGGCCGAGAAACTCGACGGCTATGCGCGTTCCGATGCTGCCATTGATGAATTGAGCTGGTGGCAGGATCAATTGAGCGGTGCGAGCGATGTTTTGCCGGCTGCCAATCCACAGGCCAGTCAGGCCGGGCATCTGCGTCAGGGCGTGAGCATCGGCCTTGATCGCGAGCAGACCCGCCAACTGCTGCAACAGGCCCCGGCGATCTACCGCACCCAGGTCAACGACCTGCTGCTGACCGCGCTGGCGCGCAGCCTCAGCCGCTGGACCGGCAGCGAGTCGGCGTTGATCCAGCTCGAAGGCCACGGCCGCGAAGAGCTGTTCGACGACATCGACCTGACCCGCACCGTCGGCTGGTTCTCCAGCCTGTTCCCGGTGCGCCTGACCCCGACGACTGATCTGGGCGGTTCGATCAAGGCGATCAAGCAGCAACTGCGCGAAATCCCGGGCAAGGGCCTGGGCTACGGCCTGCTGCGCTATTTGGGCGATGCCACTGCGCAAGCCGCGCTGGCCGCTCTGCCTCAGGCGCGGGTGACCTTCAACTACCTGGGCCAGTTCGACCAGAGCTTCGCCGAGGACGCGCTGTTCTCCCCTGCGCGGGAATCCAGCGGCGCCGCGCAGTCGGCCGATGCGCCGCTGCCGAACTGGCTGTCGGTGGACGGGCAGGTGTACGGCGGCGAACTGAAACTGGACTGGACCTTCAGCCGCGACTGCTTCGAGCGTCGCGAGATTGAAGCCCTGGCCGATGATTTCCGCACTGAACTGCTGGCGCTGATCGCCCATTGCCTGAGCGATGGCGCAGGCGGCGTGACCCCGGCGGACTTCCCGCTGGCGCGTTTGAGTCAGGCGCAACTCGATGCACTGCCGGTGCCGCCGGCGCAGATCGAAGACCTTTATCCGTTGTCGCCGATGCAGGCCGGCCTGCTTTTCCACAGCCTGTATGAGTCGGCGTCTGGCGCCTACGTAAACCAGCTCAGCGTCGAAGCCCGTGGCCTCGATCCACAGCGACTGGGCCAGGCCTGGCAGGCGGTGCTCGACAGCCACGCCATCCTGCGCAGCAGCTTCCACTTCCCCGAAGGTGTCGAGGCGCCGGTGCAACTGGTGCACCGTCATCTGCCGCTACCGTTCACCTGTCTGGACTGGCGCGAACGCGGCGATCAGGCGCAAGCACTGGCGCAACTGGTCGACAGCGAACGCCTGCAACTCGATCCGAGCCGTGCGCCGTTGATGCGCCTGGCCCTGGTGCGCCTGGACGACGAGCGCCAGCAACTGATCTACACCCACCATCACCTGCTGCTCGATGGCTGGAGCAACTCGCTGCTGCTCAGCGAAGTGCTGCAGCGTTACGCCGGGCAGGACGTGCCGGCAGCCAGCGGGCGTTTCGCCGACTACATCGGCTGGCTGCAACGCCAGGATGCCGAGGCCGACGAGCAGTTCTGGCGTGGGCAACTGGCGAGTCTCGATAACCCGACGTTGCTGGCCCAGAGCCTGGGTCACAGTCATCAAAGCGCAGGCTTTGCCGACCATCGCCAGACCTTCGACGTCGCCACCACCCAGCGTTTCAGCGAGTTCGCCCGTCAGCGCAAAGTCACCCTCAACACCCTGGTGCAAGGCGCCTGGGCCCTGTTGCTGCAACGCTACAGCGGCCAACGCAGCGTGGCGTTCGGCGCCACGGTGGCGGGGCGTCCGGTGGACTTGCCGGGGGCGGAAAGCCAGCTCGGCCTGTTCATCAACACCTTGCCGGTGATCAGCAGCCCGGATGCGGTGGAAAGCGTCGAGCAGTGGCTCGACCGTTTGCAGGCGCAGAACCTGGAGTTGCGCGAGCATGAGTTCACCGCACTGGGCGACATCCAGCGCTGGGCCGGACGGGCCGGCGAGCCGCTGTTCGACAGCCTGCTGGTGTTCGAAAACTTCCCGGTGGCCGAAGCGCTGCAACAGGGTGCGCCGGCGGGCCTGAGTTTCTCGATCCCGCAAAACCACGAACGCACCAACTTCCCGCTGACGATTGCCGCTACGGCCGAAAGCCAGCTGAGCCTGAACTGGAGCTACCAGTGCAGCCACTTCAGCGCCGAGACCATTGCCCGCTTGAGCGAGCATCTGGCGGCGCTGCTGGCGGCGATGGTCGCCGCGCCCCATGCCGCCCTGAGCGAACTGGACCTGCTGACCGCCGCCGAGCGTCAGCAGCAACTGGTGGAATGGAACCCGACGTTCACGGCTGCGCAAAATCCGCTGTGCGTGCATCAGCTGATCGAAGCCCAGGCCGAGATTCGTCCACAGGCCACGGCGCTGATCTTCAACGATCTGGAACTGACCTTCGACCAGCTCAACCGCCGCGCCAACCAATTGGCCCATCGCCTGCGCGCACTGGGCATCGGCCCGGAAGTGCGGGTCGGCCTGGCGATGCAGCGCTCGCCGGAAATGATCGTCGGCCTGCTGGCGATCCTCAAGGCGGGCGGCGCCTACGTGCCGCTGGACCCGGCCTATCCGGCCGAGCGCCTGAGCTACCTGATGGCCGACAGCGGCATCTCGCTGCTGATCAGCCAGTCCTGGCTGCGGGAAAAACTGCCGCTGCCGCAAGGCCTGTCGGTGCTGGACATCGACCGCGAACCGCTGGATGCCATGGCCGACAGCAACCCGGTCAACCTGACCTGCGGCGAAAACCTCGCCTACCTGATCTACACCTCGGGTTCCACCGGCCGGCCCAAAGGCGTCAGCGTGGCCCACGGTCCGCTGGCCATGCACTGCCTGTCCATCGGCGAGCTGTACGGCATGACCCCGGAAGACCGCGAGCTGCAATTCGCCTCCATCAGCTTCGACGGCGCCCACGAGCGCTGGCTGACGCCTCTGGTGTTCGGCTCGGCGGTGATGCCCCGCGACGACGAGTTGTGGAGCGTGGAGCGCACCTGCGCCGAGATCGAAAAACACCGCATCACCATCGCCTGCTTCACCCCGACGTACCTGGGGCAGATCGCCGATTTCATGGGCGAGGCTGGGCGCGATTTGCCGATCCGTTCCTACACCCCGTGCGGTGAAGGCATGGCCAAGCACGCCTTCGACGAGGTGCAGCAGATCCTGCAACCCAAGCGCCTGATCAACGGCTACGGCCCGACCGAAACGGTGATCACGCCGCTGATCTGGCTGGCCTACCCGGACACCGAATTCGACTCGGCTTTCATGCCGATCGGCCGGCCGGTGGGCAACCGCAGCGCCTACATCCTCGACGGCGGCTTGCAGCCGTTGCCGGTGGGCGTGGCGGGCGAGTTGTACCTGGGCGGCGAGGGCGTTGCCCGGGGTTATCACCAGCGTCCGGACCTGACCGCCGAACGTTTCGTGCCGGACCCGTTCGTGCCGGGGGCGCGCCTGTATCGCAGCGGCGACCTGGCGCGGTTCCGTGCCGATGGCGTGGTGGAATACCTGGGCCGGATCGACCAGCAAGTGAAGATTCGCGGTTTCCGTATCGAGCTGGGCGAAATCGAAGCCTGCCTGCTGGAACACGACGGCGTGCGTGAGGCCTTCGTGATCGACCGCGAAGGCCCGACCAGCCGGCAACTGGTGGGCTATGTGGTGCCACGGGATCCACAGGCCGACGAACATGCGCTGCGTGACGTCCTGACCGCGCATCTACGCAGCCGCCTGCCGGCGCACATGCTGCCGGCGCATCTGATGTGCCTGGATGCGCTGCCACTGACGCCGAACGGCAAGCTGGATCGACAAGGCCTGCCGGCGCCGGAAGCCACGCGCCAGCGTGAGGATCAGGTAGCCGCCGCAACAGGCGCCGAAGCGCTGCTGGTGGAGATCTGGCAGGAGCTGCTGGGCCTGGATTCGGTGGGCGTGACCGAGAACTTCTTCGAACTCGGCGGCGATTCGATCATCTCCCTGCAAGCGGTCAGCCGCGCCGGGCAGCGCGGGCTGGTGTTCAGTCCCAAGCAACTGTTCGAGCAGCAGACCATTCGAGCACTGGCGGCGGTGGCCGACAGTCGCGCGGGCGCGTTGGTTTCGGTACCGAAAGTCGAGGCCTTTACCTTGGTGCCGCACATCGATGTGGCCGCGCGTGAGGGGCTGCAAGACCTGTATCCGCTGTCGCCGATGCAGCAGGGCATGTTGTTCCATTGCCTGGACTCACCGGAGCTCAACCCTTACGTCAACCAGTTGAGCGTCGAGGTCGACGGCTTGCAGGTGCCGCGTTTCCGCGCTGCCTGGCAGGCGCTGATCGAGCGTCATGAAGTGCTGCGCGCGGCGTTCCGCTGGCGCGATGGCCTGGCCGATCCGCTGCAGGCGGTGTTCGCCGAGGTGGATCTGCCGATCGAAGAACTCGATTGGCGCGAGCGTACTGACACCGAACAGGCGCTGCGTGAGCTGGCCGAAGCCGAGCAGGCCAAGGGCTTCGATCTGAGTTGCCCGCCGCTGATGCGCTTCATCATGATTCGCCTGGGTGAAAACCGCCACCAGATGATCTGGGTCTACCATCACCTGCTGCTCGACGGCTGGAGTGCTTCGCGCCTGCTGGGCGAGATGCTGCGCCTGTATCACCACGACAGCTTGCCGGCATTGACCGGTCGCTACGCCGACTACATTGCCTGGCTGCAACGCCAGGACGCGGCCCAAGCCGAAGGTTTCTGGCGCGAGCGCCTGGCGTTGCTGGAAGCACCGACCATTCTGGCCAAGGCTTCCGGTGCCGAAGGTTCCGGCCATGGCGTGATGTACAGCGACCTCGACGCCCAGGCCACGGGGAAACTACAGCGCTTCGCCAAGGCCCAGCGCGTCACCTTGAACACCCTGGTGCAAGGCGCCTGGTTGTTGCTGCTGCAACGCCACAGCGGTCAGCGCAGCGTGGCGTTCGGCGCGACGGTGGCGGGGCGTCCGACGGAGCTCGTCGGTGCCCAGGAGATGCTCGGGCTGTTCATCAACACCTTGCCGGTGATCCAGACCCTCGACCCGCAGCAACCGCTGGGCGAGTGGCTGCGGGAGTTGCAGGCCTACAACCTGAGCGTGCGCGACTACGAGCACACGCCGCTGTCCGACATCCAGCGTTGGGCCGGGCAGGGTGGTCAGGGCCTGTTCGACAGCATCATCGTGTTCGAGAACCATCCGGTGGACCGCGCGCTGAAAGGCGGCGAGGAAGGCGAACTGCGCTTTGCCGATGTCGGTAGCGGTGGCGTAACCAACTTCCCGATGGACTTGATGGTCAGTGCCAACGATGAAGGGCTGGAGGTGGAGTATCTGTATCTGCGCGATCGCTTCAGCGAGGTGGAAGTGCAGCGGATTCGGGCGCAGCTGGAAGGGTTGTTGCGTGCCTTGCCGGAGGATGCCGATTGCCTGCTGGGCAACATCGGCTTGCCCGAGGCGCGGTTGAGTCTGCCCCAGGCGTCGACGGAGTCTTCCGATTTGCTGCACAGCTTCAATCAGCACGTTCGCACTCAGCCACAGAAAATCGCGCTGTTCTGCGAGGAGCGGGAAGTCAGCTACGCCGATCTCGATGCGCAGGCCAACGGGCTGGCGCAGCAACTGGTCGGCCGTGGTATCGGTGCCGAAAGCATGGTGGCGGTGGCGTTGCCGCGTTCGGAGCGCACCATTGTTGCTTTCCTCGCCGTGCTCAAAGCCGGTGCCGCGTATCTGCCGCTGGACCTGGCTTACCCGGCCGAGCGACTGGCGTACATGCTCGGCGATTCGGAGGCGAGCCTGCTGATTTGCGACAGCGATCTGGGTGAGCGTCTGCCGTTGGCCGACAGCCCGCCGCGCTTGTTGCTCGATCAGTTGAGTGTCGCCGGCAGCAGCGAATGTCCGGTGGTCGATCCACTGCCCGGGCATCTCGCCTACCTGATCTACACCTCCGGTTCGACCGGCCAACCCAAGGGCGTGGCCGTGGCGCGGGGGCCGATTGCCCGGCATTGCCGCGGCATCATCGACCTGTATGAACTGGTACCGGACAGCCGCGAACTGCACTTCATGTCGTTCGCCTTCGACGGTGCCCAGGAGCGTTGGCTCAGCGTGATGCTGGCCGGTGGCAGCCTGGTGATCCGCGAGGACAACCTGTGGACGCCGGAGCAGACCCTGCAAATGCTGCATCGCCACAGCGTCACCGTGGCCTGTTTCCCGCCGGCGTACCTGCAACAGATGGCCGAAGTCGCCGAGCGCCTGGGCAATCCGCCGGCGGTGCAGGTGTATTGCTTCGGCGGTGATGCAGTGCCGGATGCCAGCTTCGAGCAGGTCAAGCGTGCGTTGCTTCCGCAGCGTCTGGTCAACGGCTACGGCCCGACCGAAACCGTGGTCACGCCGCTGTTGTGGCGTGCCGAGGCCAGCGAGCGTTGCGAGGCGGCCTACGCACCGATTGGTCGTGGCGTGGCCGGGCGTGGTTTGTACATTCTCGACGCCGACCTGAACCCGTTGCCGGTGGGGGTCAGCGGTGAGCTGTACCTGGGTGGCGAGTGCCTGGCCCGGGGTTATCACCAGCGTCCGGGCATGAGCGCCGAGCGCTTCATTCCCGATCCGTTCGAGGCCGGTGGGCGCATGTATCGCACCGGTGATCTGGTGCGCCAGCGGGAGTGCGGGCTGATCGACTACCTCGGTCGCCTCGATCAGCAGGTGAAGATCCGGGGCTTCCGTATCGAACTGGGCGAGATCGAAGCGCGTCTGCGTGAGTGTGGCGGGGTGCAGGATGCGGCGGTGGTGGTGCACGACACGCCGACCGGCAAGCAGCTGGTTGGATACGTTGTCGGTGACGGCGCTGTCGGACTTGTTCGCCGTCTGAAGGCCGAGTTGCAAGGGCAATTGCCGGACTACATGGTCCCCGCGCGAATCCTGGTGCTGGAGCGTTTCCCGCTGTCGGCCAACGGCAAGCTCGACCGTCGCGCATTGCCGCAGCCGGAGTGGGCCATCGGCGGTTACCGCGCGCCGCGCAACGCCCTGGAAACCGCGCTGACCGCGATCTGGCAAGAAGTGCTCGGCGTGCCGCAGGTGGGTATCGATGACAACTTCTTTGAACTGGGTGGCGATTCGTTGCAGGTGCTCAAGGTCATCTCGCGGGTGCGCAGCCAGCCGGAGCTGGGCTTCGAACTGAAGCTGCGGGACCTGATGCAGAAACCGTGCATCGCTGAGCTGAGCGGCTATCAGGCAGCGGAGACGGCGAGCGCCCCGGACCCGCTGCTGGCGCTCAATGGCCGGGTGGCCAACGTGCCGGCGCTGTTCTGCCTGCACGCCGGTTTCGGCACGGTGTTCGACTACGAACCGCTGGCCCGCCGCCTGGAAGGACGGCGCACGGTGTACGGCCTGCAATGCCGGATGCTGCTCGATCCACAGTGGCAGGACGAATCGCTGGCGGCGATGGCCCAGGCCTATGCGCAGCGGATTCGCGCGCAGCAGGCGGACGGTCCGTATTACTTGCTGGGCTGGTCGCTGGGTGGCGCGTTGACCCAACTGGTCGCCCATGAGCTGGAAGGGCAGGGGCAGGTGGTGGCGTTTGCCGGGCTGGTCGACAGCTATGTGGCGGGCACGGCGGAAGCGGGGGACTGGCGTGAAGATTTGGCCGACTTCCTGAAGTTTGTCCTCGGTCAACCGTCTGAAGAAGCAGAGAGGCTGATTGCCGCGAAAGCGGCTGGCCTTGGTGAGCGCGAAGGCGCCGCCGCCGTGATCGAAGCCGCCATGCACGGCGGCAACGGCCACGCGGCACTGGGGGCAAGCGAACTGACGCAGATATTCGCCACTGGCTCATCCCTCAAGCAACTGGCCCTGGCCCAGCGGCGACTGCCGAAGGTCCAGGCCACGGCACACCGCTGGTGGGTGGCCGGACGCGAGGACGAGCGCCGGGTGTTCGAAGCGCAGGTCGGACAGCACGGGGTGGATCGCCTGTTGAAGGGCGGGCACTACGAGTTGTTGCGGGGGGATGAGTTGCTGGATCAGTTGGAGGATTTACTGGAGCACAGCATGGCCAACGCCTGAAAACAGTAGTTGGCAATGCGGTCAATTGTGGCGAGGGGGCTTGCCCCCGTTGGACTGCGCAGCAGTCCCATCTTTTTGG
>NZ_JBSVXG010000083.1:0-25028 GCF_054070595.1 Pseudomonas sp. SDO55104_S430
TCAGTCGACATTTGCATGGCTGACACACCGCCTTCGCGAGCAAGCCCGCTCCCACAATGGAACAACACCAGCCGCTCATGCTTTGTCACTTGCCTTCACCTGCCATCCCCCCGAAGCTATACGCCTTCAGGAGACCCCGATGAACCTTGTTGAACTGACCCAACGCCTGCACGCCATCCGTGACCGCAATGACTGGCGGCAATTTCACAGCCCGAAAAACCTGGCCATGGCCGCAAGCGTCGAAATGGCCGAGCTGGTGGAGATTTTCCAGTGGCTGACCGAAGACCAGTCCAAGCAACTGCCTGCCGATAAACTCGCCCATGCCGGTCAGGAAATCGGCGACATCGTGCTCTATCTGTTGCTGCTGTGCAGCGAACTGGGCGTGGACATGAATGAGGTGGTGCGCAGCAAGCTGGCCGACAGTGAACGGAGGTTCAGCTGATGAGCGACCGTCATTTCGATCAACTGGCCACGCGCTTCGCGGAAAAAATCTACGGCGGTGCCAAGGGCGCGATTCGCCTTGCCGTGCTGCAGGCCGATCTGGCCGAAACCCTGCCGAACCGTCCGCTGCGGGTGCTGGATATCGGCGCCGGCCTTGGCCACATGTCATTGTGGCTGGCCGAGCGCGGGCATCAGGTGACCCTGGCCGAGCCCGCCGAACCGATGCTCGAAGGCGCCCGCCAGCGTTTCACTGACGCCGGGCAAAGCGCAACCTTCATCCAGGCACCGTGGCAGGATCTGCTCGGCCAGCTCAACGAACCCTACGATCTGGTGCTGTGCCACGCCGTGCTGGAATGGCTGGCTGAGCCCCACGCGATCCTGCCGGTCCTGCATCAGCTGACCAGGCCCGGCGGCTGGTTGTCCCTGGCGTTCTACAACCGCGATGCGCTGATTTACCGCAACTTGCTCAAGGGTCATTTCCGCAAGATGCGCAAGAACGACATGGCCGGCGAGAAACAGAGCCTGACCCCGCAACAACCGCTTGATCCCCGGGAACTGGCGGCGCAACTTGAAGGCTTGTGGCAGGTCGAAACACAAAGTGGAGTGCGGGTTTTTCACGATTACATGCCCGTGGAATTCCAGGCCCGTGCCGAGTTGGTGGACCTTCTCGAAATGGAACTGGCGCACCGCCGTCACCCAAGTTTCGCCGGGCTTGGGCGTTATCTGCACTGGATCTGTCGGCCGGTCTGATCGGAGTGTGAAATGAAGAGTCGTGCAGGGTTGCTGCTGATCTGTCTGGGACTGGCTGCCTGCGAAGGCACCAACCCTTATGTTGCGTCCTCCAAACCGATTCCCCCGGCACCGCCGCAGGCGGCCAGCACCTTCGACCGCAGCGCTTACCCGGCCGCCCCGCGAGACTACGGACGCTATCGCAGTTGGGCATGGCTGGATGGGCATCTGCCACCAGGCACCGCATGGGCGGATTCCGCGCAGGTTGCCGAAGCCGTCAGCGGCGCTCTGGATCAACGCGGTTTGCGCCCGCTGCATGACAGTCGGCCCGCCGATCTGTTTGTCAGCGCCGCCCTGCGTCTGGAAACCCGTACGCGCCAGGTTCAAGATGACTATGGCGCCTATGGTGGTTACGGCGGCTACAACCGGTACGGTTATGGTCCGGGTTACGGCATGTACGGCAGCGTGCCGATCATTCGTACTTACCAGGAACAAGTGGTTGTGGTGCAGGTCGATCTGTTCGATGCGCAAAACGGTCAGCCGGTATGGAGCTCCAGCGCGGAAACCTCTCACAGCGGTACGCAGAGCCAGCAGATGGATGCAATTCGCAAGGCTGTGGAAAAGGCAATGTCGGCGTATCCTCCCAGTTAGCTTCCTGTAGATAAGAAGCATTTCGCTGGTTCATGTCTTCAATCGGAGAATCATCATGTTCCGCCGTTTCGCTTTATTGGCAGTGATCGCACTGCTCAGTGCCTGCGCCGCCAACCAGGTCAATCACGACTACGATGCCAGCCGCGACTTCGCCGCCTACCGCAGCTGGAGCTGGAAAGAGCCCGCGCTGCAATACCGCCCCGATGACCCCCGGATCAAAAGCGACCTGACCGAGCAGCGCATTCGCGAATCTGTCTCCGAACAACTGGACCAGCGCGGCCTGCGCCCAGCCGCAGCGGGCGCGAAAGGCGACTTGAGTATCCAGACTTACTTGATTGTCGAGGAACGCCAGCAACAGGTGACCACCAACTATGGCGGCGGTTGGGGCAACCCCTGGTACGGCTATTGGGGCGCACCGATGTACAACGAAACGCGCCTGGTGTCCTACAAGGTGGCTACCATCCAGATCGACATGCTCGACGGCAAGGACGGCAAGCTGGTGTGGCGCGGCAGTGACGAGCAGATCCTCAGCCGCTCGCCGAACCCCAGCGATCGCAGCAACGCGATCCACGAAACCGTCACCCGGATCCTGGCCAACTATCCCCCCAAAAGATAAACACCGACACCTGTAGGAGCGAGCATGCTCGCGATGGACGACTAGACGACACGGGAAGCCTGACACCCCGCGTTATCGTTGACCTCCATCGCGAACATGTTCGCTCCTACAGGTTTTTTGTAGTCTGGGCTGGCGAGATGCCAGCAGCTCATCCCACCCTTGACTACACTGCTCCACACCAATGGAGGCAGTGCTCGGCAGTGAGCCGGCCAAGGAGTGCACGATGTCGTCCCGCATGGATTTTCGCGGCCCGGCCCGGCAACGGGGAGCGATTGGCTTGATGGCTGCCGGAACCCTGGCACTGGCCCTGGGTTTCACGCTGTTGGTGATCGACTCAGGCAGGCTTTACCTGGAAAAACGCAAATTGCAGCGGGTGGCCGATGTGGCCGCGCTGGAAGCTGTCAGCCGCAATGGCGACTGCCAGTCGCCTAACCTCACCGCCGCAGGCTATGCCCTCGAAAGCGCCACACGTAACGGTTACAAGGCGAGCGATGGCATGACTCTGAACACAGCTTGCGGTTCGTTGCAGGCCGGGGCCGACAACCTGCGGGCTTTTGTGGTCGATGCCAGCAAAACCGAAGCGATTCGCGTGATCGTGACCCACACGGTCACCACCAGCATTGCCGCAGGCGTCTATGCGCTGCTGAGCCCAGGTCCGGCCAGTCTGACCACACAACTCACGGCCACCGCTGTCAGCGCACCGGCGGTCCTGCCGCCTCTGGCCAGCTTGACCATCGGCAGCACGGCACTGGTGATCGATGCCAGCAAATCCGCCGCCCTCAATCTGTTGCTGGGGCAGATGCTCGGCGGCAACCTCAACCTGAGCATCGCCGGTTGGCAGGGGTTGGTGAACACGCAGATAAACCTGCTGAGCTACCTCAACCAGCTGGCTGTCGACGTTAACGTCACCGCCGGCAACTACACCGAACTGCTGAGCAAGAACATCGCGCTGACCCAATTGCTGGATACGGCAATCACCGTCATGCAGGCCGGCGGTCCGACGGCCAGCGTGGCGGTCAGCGGCCTGACCGGTCTCAAGGCGGCGGTAGGCAGCACTTCGATCGTTCTGGGACAGTTGCTGCAGTTGCAAACCGGCACCGTTTCATCGGGACTCAATACCAATTTGCAGGTGTTCCAGCTGGTAGAAGCCTTCGTGCAATTGGCCAACAGCAAGAACGCCGCCGTGGCCAACATTCCGCTGAATATTCCGGGGCTGGCCAATGGTGTGGTCAGAGTCAAAGTCATAGAACCGCCGCAGTTGTCGGCCATCGGCAATCCGGCGCTGGTCAATGGTCAGCTCAATGATCCGAACCGGATCTTCGTGCGTACGGCTCAGGTGCGCACCGTTCTGTCACTTAATTTGCCGCTGCTTTCCAGTATTTCTGGTCTCGCCAACGAGATTCAAAGTCCTGTGTTACTAGGCGGTCTGGCCGACACATTGAACAATTTACTGCACCTTAATTTAGCCGGTACGCTGAGCTCGGCGATTTGCCTTCTTACGGGAACCTGCGAAAAAACCGATCTTCAGATCTTGCCAACTTCGACAATCGATATTGCTCTGGAGGTGGCCGCCGCCGACAGCCATGTCACCGGATTTAACTGCGCCAACGATGCCACAAAAACCTTGGTTACCCAGACCAACACTTCCCTGGTGAAACTTAAAGTCGGCAGCATAGATACGAGCAGCGCGTTTTCTTCGTCGTCTGATGTCACCGTCCGGCCATTGGCATTGATCGATATCGGTAAGGTCAGGTGCATTGCCTGGAATTGTAACTTGTTCCCCCGAGTAGCGTTTTACGGCGGCGGCCTGGGCATAAAAATCGACACCTCCATCGCCAGCACCCAAAGCTCCCACGTCTACAATCAACCACCGGAAATCAAGAAGCCACCGATGTACTTCAGCCTTGGCACCCAAGGCATCGTCAACAGCCTGAAAACTACCTTGAGCGGGGTTCAGGTGGAGGCCTACAAACCTAACGGGCCGAGCTTGCTGGGAGATCTGCTGGTCACCACAAGCGGCACTCTCAATGGTATCAACAGCACGCTGGGCCGCACGATCCAGTTGTTGCTGGCGCCCGTGGTCGATCCGCTTCTCGACGGCCTGCTGGCCAACCTCGGCATCACCCTGAACAAGGTCGATGTCGGCGCCAACCTGAGTTGCAAACCGCCGGGCCGGCCAACGCTGGCGATCTAAACCGTCGAAGCGATGGGCAGCTCGATACAGAACCGCGCACCCTCGGCCGCATTGCGCACACTGAGCCTGCCGCCCATGTTCTCGACAATGCCGTAACTCACCGACAACCCAAGTCCGGTACCAACCCCCACCGGCTTGGTGGTGAAGAACGGCTCGAAAATCCGCTCCAGCAAACGCGTATCGATGCCGCCGCCGTTATCCTCGACCCACAGGCGCACCGTCTGCTGATCCCGATCCGCGGACAGTGAAATCCACGGTTCGAACTGCGCATCTTTCTCGCACTTGCCGACCAGCGCATCCCGGGCGTTGACCATCAGGTTGATCAGCACCTGTTCAAGCTGATCGATGTGCCCCAGCACCTGCACCTCGAAGTCGGGGGCGCTGACCCGCAACTCGACACCTTTGCCGCGCATGCCGTCGGCCAGCAGCGACAGCGTGCCTTCGATGGCCTGGGCCGGGTTGAACAGTTGCTGTTCGATCTCCGAACGCCGGCCGAACACTCGCATGTGATCCACCACCCGCGCGGCGCGCTGTATCTGGGCGTCGATGCGCTTGAGTTTGTCGGTCAGGTAGTCGATCTGCGCGTCGCCTTTTTCCAGGCGCTTGAGCACGTTGACGATGGCCATGCGCATCACGTTCAGCGGCTGGTTGATTTCGTGGGCCAGGCCTGTGGCCATTTCGCCGAGGGTGGCCATTTTCGCGCTTTGGGTGAGTTGCATCTGCGAGCGGCGCACTTCGGTGTTGTCACGCCCTACGGCTTGAATCTCTAGCAAGTGGCCTTGCTGGTCGAACACCCCGCGATCCGACCAGATCCACCAGGCGTGTTCCCGTCCGGGCAGTTGCAGGTTGATCTCGGCGCTGCTGACCGGGCATTGCGGGCTCAACTGGCCTAAACGCTGAGTGAACGCATCGCGCTGTTCCGCGGACATCCAGCTGCCCAGGTTGATCCCCGGCAGTTGATCCGGTGAGCACTCCAGATAGGTCGCCAGCGGCTGATTACCGAACGTCAGGGTCAGGTCCGGCAGGTAGCGGCAGATCATCGCCGGCGAGTCCTCCACCAGAATCCGGTAGCGCTCCTCGCTCTGTTCGATGCGCTCGGCGGCCTGGGTCGCCTCGGTGACATCCAGCCACAGCCCCACGGCCTCCACCGGCAGGCCAAGGTCATCGCGCAGCAGCTTGGCTTCATCGAGTAGCCAGTGGTAATCGCCGCGACTGTCGCGCAGCCGATAACGGGTGCTCACCGAACCTTCGCGCAACAACTGGCGGGTGCGCTCGAAGTAGCGCTCGCGGTCCTCGGGGTGCAGGCGTTCGATCAACGCGGCGCCTGCGCAATCATCGAGTGTCCAGCCGAGCAGTGGCGCCAGGCTGTCGCTGAAAAACGTCGGTTCCAGCACGCCTTCGACATAGCGCTGAACGTAAATCACCGCGGGTGAGCGGGCGATCAGGTTGTCCAGCCGCGCATGGGCCGCGGCCGCCTGTTGTTCCTGATTCTTGATGTCGCTGATGTCGAGCATGAACCCCACGACACGCCGATTTTTACCGATGCCCAGGGCCTGGCCTTGCAGGCGATACCAGTGCGGCGGCGCGCCGGTGTCGGGGTGATAAATGCGCACGCACAGCAGCAGCGGCGTGCCTTGGTCCTGCAAGGCGTGCAGGCGACTGCGCAGCTCTTCGCGGTCGGCGGGGTGCACCTGTTCGAGCCAGTCGGACAACGGCAAGCGGGCGCTGGCAAGGTTCAGGGCCTTGACCAGCGACGGCGCCAATTGCACCTGGGCGCTGTCGCCGAACACTTCCCACCATCCGGTACCGAGCAGGGTTTGCAGCGATTCGAGACGCTCCAGTTGCAGGTGATGCCGATGCTCGCGCAGTCGCTCCAGCACGGGGCTGGCCAGCGCGGCGGCGAATTGCAGCCAGTCGCGCTCGCTGACGTCGGGCGGGCGTTGTTGCGCGCCGAAGTAGCCAAAGAGCAACCAGGCCGCCACGCCTTGCGCGTCGTGATAGGGCACGACAAAGCCCTCGATATTGCCGAAGGCGTCTTGCAGACGCGGATGCTGAAGCAGGTTCGGGTGCTGGGGCGCCGAGCCGCTGAGGCTGTCCAGGCCCGTGCCCAGGCGCTGGCCGTTCTGCCACAGTTGCGGTGCGCCGGGACTGGCGTAGTGCTGGTGAATCTGCCAGCCCTGTTCCTCCTCATCGAGCAACGCCAGGGCGACGCACGGAATGCGAAAGCGCTGGGCCAGGCTTTGCAGCTGCTCGCTCAGTACCTCGGGCAGACGCGACAGACTGCACAGGCGCAACTGCTCGCCGATCTGCACCGCCAGCGTCTGGCACTGTTCGCGCTGGCGTGCTTGCCGGCGTTCGAGCAACAGGTCGCCGATGTCCAGTAATTGCAGCAGCCAGGCATCGTTCAGCGGCTGGACCCAGCCGCGTAGATGCAGTGGCTGGCCAGTGAGGCTGTAGAAATCCAGATCGAGCAATTGCCCCTGCCAGTCCGCGGGCAATCCTTCGACCGTCAGACTGTTGTGAGGCAGGAGGAAATCGAGCAGGTGCGGTGCTTCTGCGCCTGGCGTGTGTTGCGCCAGCTGATGTCGCAGCGGGCCGCTCAGGCGCAGCACCCGACCTTGCGCGTCGAGCTGCATCTGCAAACCGACACTGCGCATGCTCGCAGGCTCCAGCACAGGCTGCGGCGCTGGCGGGTGGCGGTGGAGCAGGCGCCCGAAGAGTTTGTCGCCGGCACTCAAAATTGCAGGCTCGAACTGGCGCTGAGCGAAGCTGGCAGGTTCGGTACCGGACCGATGCCCGGCAGGTTCAGGAACGGTATGACCGCACTCAACTTGCTGGTGGGGTAGTTGATGCTGACCTTCAGCAGGCCGGCGGCAAAGGTGGTGGTCACATCGGTGTCGGGATCGAAATTGAAACCGGGCGGAATCCACGCCAATTGCCGTCGCAACTCGTCCTTGACCAGGGTTTTCAGCGCAGCGTCGTATCCGGGTGTGGCCGGGTCGAGGGCGACGCTACGGCGCACGGCTTCGGCGGTCGACTGGTTGAAAGATTGCATCAGCAACAGTGGCAGGCTGTAGGTGACGATTGCGTAGAACACACCAAAGAAGATGACGAACACCAAGGCGAATTCAATCGCCGCGGCGCCTTTTTGTTTGCGGGGGAGGCTGGTTTTCATGAGTGCGTCTACCCTGACTGTCACTGCGTAATATCAGCATAGAATCATTCAGGCAAAAGGGACGTTTTTTACAGGATGCAGATTTTTGTACTGCTGCTCTGGCTGACGCTGTGTGCTGCGCAGGATGCCCGGCAGCGCCACATCGCCAATGGCCTGACTTTGGGGGTCGGCGCGCTGGCATTGGCCTGGCTGTTGTGGAGCGGCACCACCTGGCTGGGTGCGACCGCCGCGCAGGGCGGGTGGGCGGCGTTGCTGGCGCTGGCTTTCACTTTGCCAGGTTATGCACTGCGTCGGCTCGGCGCCGGCGATGTAAAACTTTTGACAGCTCTTGGTCTCGCGACCGACGGTCGGTATGTGCTGGGCGTGTTGATCGGTGCCGGATTGGCCAGTGTGTTGTGGCTGGTGCTGGCGCCAAGAGTCTGGCTGCATACAGGTCAATGGCTTAGAGAACGTATTCGCTATCTACAGCCTGGGATGTCAAATAAACAGCCCTTCGCACCCTTCCTGTTGGTGGGCTTTATGCTGACTTTGATCTGGATCCCCTATTTGTAGAGCGTCCGGAGTGGGTCTACTTTCTACATTAGTTGTACAAACCTGTTTTCAAGTAGAGGAACGGTCAGTATCTGACCTGGCAGGGAGTTGCACGTGAACAAGCGTACCTCCGCGGTAAAAATCATGGTGGTCGACGATGAGCCAGCGATCGTCGAATCCATTTGCGAATTTCTCGAGGACAACGGTTATCGGGCTGTTCCTTGTGAGTCCAGTCAAAAAGCCATTGCACTGTTCAACGAAGATCCGGCCATTAGCCTGGTGCTGTGCGATCTGCACATGCCCAGGATGGATGGCATTCAACTGGTTCAGGAGCTGCAACGGCTGAGCGGCAAGCACCGGGCGTTCGAGGCGATCATGCTGACCGGGCGCGCGGACAAGCAGGATGTGATCAAGGCGCTGCGTGCGGGTTTTGCCGATTATTTCCAGAAACCGGTCGATCCCAATGAATTGCTCGAAGGCTTGCAGCGCCAGGAAGCGGTGTTGCTGGAGCGCAACAAGGCGATGCAACTGGGGCATCTGAATCAGAAGCTGCAGTATTTGTCCGAGTCGATCGACGATCTTTATCAGGATCTGGACAAGGTTCGGCGCGCGCCCTATGTGGCGGATGCGGGAGAGGGTGATGTCAGTGAGGTGGACCGGGTCGAGATTCCGGCGATCTTCAACCAGCTCTCGCCACGGCAGCTGGAAGTGGCGCAACTGGTGGGCAAGGGGCAAACCAATTATCAGATTGCCTGTGAGTTGGGGATAACCGAGAACACGGTGAAGTTATATGTGTCGCAGGTTTTGCGGTTGACGCATATGCATAATCGGACGCAGTTGGCGTTGGCGTTGTCGCCCAGTAGCTCGGGGTTACGGCAGCGGGTAACGGCGCACTGAGTTCGCTGTTCCTGTAGGAGCCGAGCTTGCTCGCGATGCTCTTTTGGTTGTGTACATATCCATTGCTGCGGTTGCGGCGGCTGTCGGTTCCGCCCTGACGGACGGGTCACTTTTGGCAAACGCCCGGAATGCCGGCCCAGCCAAAAGTAACCAAAAGGTCTCGCCCCAACGTTCGGTCCCTCGCCAAGGCTCGGGATCCCTTCGCTCCGGCATTCATCCGGGGGCATCGCCTCCGGTTTGCTTCGCTGCACCTCCTCTCGATGTGTGCGGCTTCGCCGCACGGCGCTGCGCGCCTGCCCCCCGGATAAACGCCTCCACTCAGCCTGCCGATGGGGCGGGTGGATCAAAAGCCAAAGCCAAAGCAGCTGAGGCGAGCTGACACTCGACCTGAGGTTGGTTATCCGCATTCCCCTATGCGAACGCGTACCTGTAGGAGCGAGGCTTGCCCGCGAAGGCGGCCTGGTAGTCGACCTCAATCTTGCGGATCTACACCGACCCAGTGTGGGAGCGGGCTTGCTCGCGAAGGCGTCCTGGCAGACAACCAGATTCTTGCGGGTGTACATCGACCCAATGTGGGAGCGAGCCTGCTCGCGATGAGCACCCAGCCACCGCGGGCATTCAGACAGCCAGCGTCAACGTCCACCACCATCGCGAGCATGCTCGCTCCTACAGTGGTGCGGAGGCGCCCACAGATTTTGCGTCCACCACAAAATCTGTGGGAGCTGGCTTGCCAGCGATGACGGCCTCATACACGACCTGATTTCACGGATGTACACCGACCCACTGTGGGAGCGGGCTTGCCCGCGAAGGCGGCCTCACAGACAACCCGACTTTGCGAATGTACCCAGACCAAAATTGTGGGAGCGAGCCTACTCGCGATGGCGGATGCCCAATCCCGTGTAAGTGCTGCCGAAGACTGTGATCTTTTGATCTTGAAAGATCGCAGCCTCGTTTCACTCGACAGCTCCTACACAGTCCCTGCAGGAAGCACGCGGTTATTCCCCCGACCCACTATCCACTTTCCCCCCTTCATACTGATCAAAGAACTCCGGAATCTCGTGCTGGTAGCTCTTCAACCAACGCTGCATCGCCAGTTCGCGTTCTGTCGCGGTGGCGCTCTGGAGTTTGGGGGAGGCGGCGGTGTTGTTGCGTTGCAGTTGCAGCCAGCCCTCGGTTTCCTGCTGTTGGGGCGAGGAGGGGCCGGAGTCGATGGCGTGGCTGAACACAGGAAAGGCCAGCAGGGTGAGGCAGCAGAGGGTGGTGGGTTTCATCGGTTTGCTCCCTACGGAAGTGCCGGGGTGGCGACGGCGGCAACTTGTGCGGCGGCGGTCGGAGAAACTTTCGCCGGGGATTTGAGTTTTTCCGCGCGGGCCTGGGCTTCGGTGACCTGGGTTGGGCTCAGGCCGGCGCGGCTGACCAGTTCGGCGGCACGGCTCCAGTCGTCCTGGTAGATCAGCAAGGTGACCATGTTCAGCGCGGCCAGCGTGTCGCTCTGCTTGAGCTCCATGGCGGTGAGGAATTCGAAGCGGGCATCTTCCAGGCGCAGTTGGTTGAGGTACACCACGCCCAGGTCGTTGCGGATTTTTTCGTCGGTGGGCGTCAGGCGAGCAGCGCGCTGCAAATGTGCTTGAGCCTGACCGTTGTCGCCGCGAGCGGCGGCGAGCTGGCCCAGGCCGTGTTCGGCTTCGGCGGCCATGCAGCCGCCGAGCAGGCTGCGGTACAAGGGTTCGGCTTCGCTGCGGCCCAGCAGACGATACACCTTGGCCTTGCGCAGACGGACGTCGGCCATGTTGCCCGGCAGGTTTTCCAGATTGGCCAGGCTCGCGTGCAGCTTGCCGTCCTTGGCCATGTCGTCGGCGAGGTTCATCGCCAGTTGCTGTTCGGAGCTCAATTTGCCGCAGCTGGCCGAATCGGTCAGGGCGCTCCAGGGTGTCTGGCCGGTGCTCGCGCAGCCGCCCAGCATCAGCAGACTCAAACCGGCTATCAATGCTTTCATCACATTCCCTCTAGGAAGCAAAGGCTCGCGTCAGGGCAGTGAAGCCCGGGCCGGCCAGTACGATCAACAGCGCCGGGAAGAGAAACAACATCATCACGACGGACATTTTCGCGGACATTTTGGAGATGTATTCCTGCAGGCGCGTCATGCGCCGGTCATCGAGCAGTTGCTTGAGCGACAGCAGCGATTTCATGGCGCCGCCGCCCTGATGCAGCAACTGCTGAAGGATCACGCAGGTGTCGGTGAATTCATCCACCGCCATCAGGCGGCTGGCCTTGTGCAGCTCTTCGCCCAGCTCCAGGCCGGAATCGACCCGCGCCAGCACCAGGCGCAATTCATGGGTCAGGATCGGCAGCAGTTGTTTGCCGTCGTTGCTCAACACGCGCAGGGATTGCTCCACGGCCATGCCCGATTCGAACAGGATGCGCAGCAGCGGAATGAAGGTGGAAACCTCGATCGCCAGTTGCTTCTGCCGATTGTGTGCGGCGGCCGCCAGCAGGCGCTTGGGCAGCAGATAACCGATGCCGACCGCGAAGGTCGGAGCGATCCAGTGATTGCTCGCTTGAGGAAAAAACAGCGCCTGGATCAACAGGCTCATGAACAGCGCTGCGAGCGGAACGCCGACCTGCAGAGCGGCGAAATAGGTGCGTTTGCGCGCGGTGCGCCAGCCCAGGCAGTTGAGCAGGGTCTGGGTTTCGTTATCCAGGCTGGCCGTGCGCTGACCGAGCCGGCTGGCGCCCAATGCATGCAGCCACTGACTGAAACGCGGTTCGCTCGGCGCTTTGCCGTCCAGGCGCTGCACCACCTGACGCGCCCGACGCCGCAATTCCAATACCACGCTGACCAGCAACAGGGACGCGGTCAGAAACAGCAGCGAGCTGAGCAGCATCGATGGGTTCATAGGCTTCGCAACATCCGCCACAGCGCCAGACAGCCGAACACCTGCAAGCCGATGGCGCTGACCAGCATCATCTGCCCCGAGCCATCGTTCCACATGCTCATCAGGTATTTGGGATTGGTGATCAGAAAGTAACCAGCGACCGATACCGGCAGCAGCGCCAGCACCACCGCCGTGACCCGGGTTTCGCCGGTCATGGCGCGCAACTGGCGAGAGGCCTGCTCGCGTTCGCGGATCATCCTCATCAGGTTTTCCAGCAGCTCACTGGCATTGCCGCCGTAGCGATGATTGACCTTCAAGCCCAGGGCAAACAGACGCAGTTCGTCCTTGTCGTACAGCTCGGCAAAGTCCGTCGCGGCATCCGGCAGGCTGACGCCCAACTGCACGCTGCGCTGTACCCGGCCCATGGCATCCCGGAGCGGATCTTCAGAGGCATTGATGGCGCCGAGCACCGCATCGGCCAGGGTGCGACCGGACTTCAGGCTGCGCACGGTGTGATCGAGTAGCGGCGGCAGTTGCTCGACCATGCGCCTGAGCCTGCGCTGATAACGCCATTGCACATACATCCGCACCAGCAGCGGCGGCAGTACAGCGAGCAGGAGCAACCCAAGCCAGCCGCCGAGCATCAAACCGAGCAGCGCACCCAACCCCCAAAGCGTGAGCCACAACCCCAGGCGCTCCGTGGGGCGGCCCAAACCCGCCCGCAGAAAGGCGCGCTCCAGACCGGCCCACGAGGTTTTCTGCGTCACCGGTTCCGGTTGCCCGCGGGTCAGGCGTTCCAGTGCACGCTCGGTGCCGGGCTGGCGCAGGCCGCGCTGGAACAGGCGCACCGAAAGTCCGAGCAAGGCCAGGCAAACCAGGATCAGCAGCAAGGGTTTGAGCATGCCGTGACCTCAGTACGTCGAGGGGGAAAAGTGCGAGTCGCGGCGCAACTTGTCGCCCGCCGGATTCACCGCTTCGCGCAGGAAACCGAAACCGCTGCGCCGGTCCAGACGGAACAGGGTATTGGTGACATACACGTCCTCGCGCACGCCAATCACCTCCACCACTTCGCTGACGCAACGGCGGCCATCGGGCATGCGCGTCAGTTGGATCACTACATCCAGCGCCGCGCAGATCATCTGACGCAGGGTGCGTTCGGCGATGCTGCGCCCGGTCAGGCCGACCAGGGTTTCCAGGCGCAATAGCGCATCCTGAGCATTGTTGGCGTGCACGGTGCTCATGGAACCGTCGTGGCCGGTGTTCATCGCGGTCATCACATCGACCACTTCGACGCCGCGGATCTCGCCGAGGATGATCCGGTCCGGACGCATCCGCAGCGCGTTGCGAATCAGGTCGCTGGCCTTGACCTCGCCATGGCCCTCGGCATTCGGCGGCCGCGTTTCCAGGCGCACGACATGAGGGTGACCGAGCTGCAATTCGGCGACGTCTTCGATAGTGACGAGGCGTTCGTGAGGGTTGATCAACTGGCTGAGGATGTTCAGCAGAGTGGTCTTGCCGGTGCCGGTGCCGCCGCTGATCAGGATGTTGCAGCGCTTGCCCACGGCGTCCTGAAGGAATTCATAGATCGCCTGATCGATGGTCTGCATGGCCATCAGGTCGGTACTTTTGAGCATGTCCTGGCGGAACTTTCGAATCGACAGACATGGGCCATCCAGGGCAATCGGCGGAATGATCGCGTTGACCCGGCTACCGTCGGGCAGACGCGCATCGACCATGGGCGAGGACTCGTCGAGCCGGCGCCCCAGCGGCGCGAGAATGCGCTGGATCACCCGTTCGACGTGATGGGCATCGATAAAACGCAGATCGCTCTGATGCAGCAAACCGTCGCGCTCGATGAACACCCGGTGCGGGCCGTTGACCAGAATCTCGGTCACCGCCGGGTCGCGCAGCAGAACCTCCAGCGGCCCGAAACCGGTGAGTTCGTCGACGATCTCTTCAGCCAGCCGCTCCATCTCATAGCGGGAAATCGCCAGATGCAAACGCGCGATGTACTCCGCGACCTTGTCGATGACGAACTGCGACAGCACCTGCCGCGAGCCCTCCAGCAGGTTTTTGCCGGACTCCTCGATGGCGTCGATGATGTAGCGGTGCAGCACCAACTTCAGGCCTTCATGGTCGGTGTTGCCGGCGACCCCGCGCTGGGGACCGCCGAAGAGTTTTTCAGCGCTCATTGGGTACCTCTCAAGCGACTGAACCAGGACTTGGGTTTGGCCAGACTTTCGGAACGTTTGGCCAGGCGTTCGCCGAGGGTTTTCAGGCTTTGGGTGAGCACTTCCCGGGGCGCCAGTTCGAACAGGGTGACGCCCTGGTTCTTGGCGTTCAGGCGTACTTCGGGGCTGTAGGCGAGGGTGGCGATGATTTCCATGCCGAAGCTTTTGCCCAGGGCATCGGAGTCCGGCGCGACGCTGCGCAGATAGCGGTCGACCAGCAGCTTGGCGTGATCGAGTTTCATGCCTTTTTCCCGCCACAGATTGAGCACCGCGAGATTGCGTCGGCAGTCGATCACGTTCTGATCGGTGTACCACAGCAGCTTGTCGCAATGACTGACGAAGGTGCGCAGGGCTTCGCTGTCCGGTTGCCCGGTGAGGTTCACCACGATGTGCTGGAAGTGCTGGCGCAGGGCGCTGAGCAACATGTACAGCTCGGCGGCGCTGGTGTGCTCCAGCGGCTCATCATTGTTGGCGTAGGCGAGGATGCGCAGGCCGACTTCGCAGCGGGTGAAGGCGCTGTCGATCAGCGTTGCGTCGAGGCGGCGCACGTGGCGCAACGCATCGCCGAAATAGAACGAACTCTCAAGGCCCAGCAATGCCAGGCTGTCGCCCCGGGGCAGACCCAGATCCAGCAGCAGGGTTTGCTGGCCGCTCTTCTGCACCACCTGCGCCATGTGGTTGGCGAGCAACGCGCCATCGGCATTGCTCTGCACCCCGTACAGCACTGTCAGGCCACCCAACTGGGTGTTCGGCGCCACCGGCGGCAGGCGTTTGCCCAATCGGCGGACCAGCCCGGCGACCTCACTGGAACGCGAGCCGTAGGCAACGAAATCCCGAGCACCGGCACGCATCGCATTGAGCACCAACTGGTTGTCCATGCCGTCGCCCAACGCGACGATGGCCAGCATCGGTTTGGCTTCCAGCGCACCTTCGATGAGCGCGCACTGGGCCACCAGATGCTCGCGATCAAGACCGACGAACACCAGGCTGGCGAAGGTCACGTCCACCAGCGCCAGCAGTTCGTCGAGGCTGTCGCCCGGGACGCTGACCACCTGGCCCATCGGCGCGAGGGCGCCCTGCAACCATTCAAGATCGGTGTTGCTACGCGTGATCGCGAGGAAGGTCTGGCTCAGGTTCTGGCTCATTGCGATAGCCCGCTGCGTTTATCGAAATCACCGTTTTCGAGGAAGTACAGGCGATACCAGTTAGGGTCGTAGTTGCGCAGGTTTTCACCCGGTAACGAAGGCAGCTTCGCGTTGACCGCCAGCGGTTGGACCAGATGCGGAGTGACGATCATCAGCAGCTCGCGCTCTTCGCGGTTGATCGAGGAACTGCGGAAAAACGCGCCGAGAATCGGAATATCGCCAAGGCCCGGAAATTTGTTCACCTGCGAGGTGTTTTGCGTGCTGATCAAACCGCTGATGACGAAGCTTTCGCCATCGGCCAGGGAGATGCTGGTGTCGGTGCGGCGAATGGTGAAGGCCGGCACGGTGGTGCCGCCGATGGTCACGGCGTTGTTGTAATCCAGCTCGCTGACCTCGGGCGCGACTTTGATCGCGATATGGTCGTTGCTGACCACCGTTGGCGTCAGCGTCAGGCGGATACCGAATTCCTTGTATTCGATGGAATAGCTGTTGCTGTTGGCGCTGGGGATCGGGATCGGGATTTCACCGCCGGCCAGGAAGCTGGCGCTCTGTCCGCTCAGGGCCACCAGGCTTGGCCGCGCCAGGGTGTAGGCGAAGCCGCTGCCTTCCATGGCATTGATGATCGCCAGGAAATTACCGCCGCCGGCGACGATGTTGTACATGTCGTTGGCCAGCGGAATGCTCGGCACGGCGATGCGCGGATCGAGATCGCGCAGCGGCAGCACCCGTGGCGTCACGCCGGTGTTGGGCACGGTGCCGGGCGAGCCGAACAAGAAGTTGGAGGTCTTGCCGTAGATTGAGGTGCTGGCTTCCTTGAGTTTGGTGCGGCTGACTTCGACGAAGCGGATGTCGGTCTGCACCTGCGAGGGCAGTGCCGGTTCATCGGAGGGCAGGCGGGTGGCGGTGGTCATGGCGGCGGTGGCGCGACCTTTCACAAACACCATGCTCTGGCGCGGGGTGCTGGCGCAGGGTGTCCAGACCATCAAGCTGGTGGCGCCAGCGGCCATGCCGGTGAGCAAGAAGGCGTCGTTGCCGTTGACCCGCACATCCGCGATTTTCGGGTCGCCCACGGCGATGCGGGTTATCGCGACCGGCGACTGGACTTCCTGCTGCATTCCTTCGCCAACTTCCATCGTGGCCGGCATCGGGCCCAGCGCGGAACAATTGCCGCTTGCGGCCAGGGCTGCCGTCACGGGCACGCCGCTGATCAAGGTGGCCCAGATCAAACCGTTGAACAACGGCACAAAACGTCTGCGCATCAAAGGGCATCCTTGCTCGATTCAGGGGGTCTTTTGCGTGGTTTCATTGCCGCGAATGACTTCCACGGCCGCTTTGCGCGCGGGTGTGGAGGCGCCGATGGCCATGACATTCTTCGGCGGCGGGGTCATGGCCAGCTCGTTGAACTGAATCAGTTCGCGGTCGGCATTGGCCAGGTTGGCCGCCGAATCGCTTTCACCGGCCCAGTACCGGGCCAGGCGGTTTTCCTCGGCGCTGCGCACGGCCAGGCGCAAAACTCCGGCCTGCGCAGCGAGCATCAGGCGACTGATCAGTGGTTCGGGCACGGCCAGCAGCACGGTGCGAGCGCTGGCGCGCTGTTGTTCCTGACGCAGTTTGTCGTCGTTGCCATGGGCAGGGTTGGCGGGTTGGCCGTCGTTGGTCAGACCCATCTGCTCGCCCACTCCGAGTACGCGCAGGGCCGGGATCACCAGTTGGGACGAGGCCTGCGGGTTGGTGGTGTCCATGCGCAGAAACAGCAGCACATCAACATAGTCTCCCGGCGCGAGTTGCCCGCCGGCGTTGACTACTTCGTCCACGGCTACGGCCAGCGCGCGTTCGTCAGGGCGAATCATTCGCGCTAGGCTGCCGCCGGCGTCGAAGCTTTCGTCGTTGAGCCAGCTGCCGGCCTTGAGGGCGCGCCACGGGGTGCGGCCGATGGCTTGATCGAGGCTGGTCAGGCTGCCGGCGGGGACGGTGCGCAGTTTTTCCAGGGCGACGTCGTCGGCGGTGATTTGTGCGAAGGGGGCCACGTCGCGTTGCAAGACCACCACCGGTTTGCGGGTGGTGTCTTCTGTCTGTTGCGCGGGTGACTGAAGCGGGGAGGTTGGTGGAGTGTCGCTCAATTGCGCAACGAGCGCGGGTGCCGGTTGTTGGGTCAACGTCAGGCCCCAATACCCTGCAAATACAGCGCCCACCAGTGACAGTCCGGCAAGGCCCAGAATGATACGGCTGTTCATGACGGCTCTCCCTTTCCTGCTGCGCAAAGACCCCGTTTCATCCGACGAGACAACTTCGCAATCAGGCAGCTATGAACATGGAACTATTTCGCTATTGGACGGTAGCGCAGCTAGAGCGAAATGCCATTACGAAGCTGAAAAAATTCAATAAAAGTAAATGATTACGACGAAATGTCGGTTTTTCTGGCGTCAACGAAGCGACTAATACTTTGTAATTAGTCCGTTGTTACAGTTGTTGGGTTGGAAAATGCCGACAATGCTGATGCTGGCATAGGGAAATCATGTTGCGCTCATGCAACACCCGGGTGCGCCAGGAGATCGGTCATGTCTTTTTCGAAGCTGGTTAGCAAGGTCAAGTCGGAACTCGTTTTGTCTTTCTGCAGGAGATTGGCGAGGGATACCGAGGGCGCGTCAGGTATCGAGTATGCGATTGTGGCGGCGATGGTGGCGGTGGTCATTGCGGGGCTCAGTTCGGGTATTGCGGGCGACATCGGGACGGTATTCGGAAAAATTTCGGGTGCACTCGTTCCTAAGTCGTCCTGATGCGACGGTCATTTGCCATAGCTGAAGGCGGGTCCTAATGTCAGTGCTTACTTTACTACCGGTGTCGCGCATGAGTGCTCCTGCCTCTTCCCGCCAACAACTTCTTCTGGTCGATGACGAAGAAGACGCTTTGCTCGAGTTGGCGGAGTTGCTGGAGGGCGAAGGCTTCGATGTCTTTACCGCAACGTCCGTGAAACTGGCTCTGCACCATCTCACCCGTCATCCGGACATTGCGCTGGTCATCACCGACCTGCGCATGCCGGAGGAGAGTGGCATGTCGCTGATCAAGCGCTTGCGCGAGCACACCTCGCGCCAGCATCTGCCGGTGATCGTGATGTCGGGGCATGCGGATATGGAGGATGTCAGTGACATGTTGCGGTTGCATGTGCTGGATTTGTTTCGCAAGCCGATTTATCACGTGCGGTTGTTGGAGACGTTGAACAATCTGTTTCCGTTGCCGGACGTGCGCGCCAGCGGCTCTTGAGCTTTTTTGCGGGAGTGAGCCTGGGCAATGCATTTATCCAGTTTTCCCGCGTCATCGTTGACCTCCATCGCGAGCAAGCTCGCTCCTACAGTGGTCCTGCGTCGTCCTCAATTTTGTGTCCAACACAGGCCCTGTAGGAGCGAGGCTTGCCCGCGAAGGCGTCCTGCCGGCCAACCCCTCCCTACAACTGATAACTGAAACTGATGCTATACCGCGCCCGCCGATTGAACGTATCCAGCGCCTTCTCCGACATCGGCTTGGCCGCTTCCAATGCGATGTTGTAGTACTTGGCATCGCCAAATCTCAAACCCACCGCCGCCGATGACATGTCGTTGCCCTGGACCGGCAATTTGTTGAACCAGGTCTTGGCGCGGTCCAGCACCACATAAGGTTGCAGCACCCGAACCCAACTGCCCTCGCGATTGAAGCTGTAGTTCACCTCATACGCCGCACCCCAGCCCTTGTCGCCGGAAGTCTGGTCGTCGGGGTAGCCGCGGCCGAAGTTCTGGCCGCCGAAGACGGCGCGTTCGCTGTCGGGCAGGCTGTCGTCGCTCCAGTAGAAGGCGGCGGAGAGGACGCCTTGCCAGTTGTCGAAGAACTTGTCGCTCTGCACTCCCGACAGACGCAACCGGAAGAAATCCAGGTCGATGGCGCTGTTGTCGGTATTGGCACCCATGCCGTCGATACCCTGATACAACCCGCCGCTGAGGATGCGCAGTTGGCGAGCGTCGGCCTTGCGCCAGTCGCTTTCGAACGCCAGGGCGCGGATGTCGGTGCGTTGTTCGACGCTCAAGGGGAAGCCCACCACCTTGTAGCGGGTCTTGTCGTCCACGGCGTACAGGCGCGCGCCGGCGCTCAGGATTTCGTTGGGCGAGGCGATCAGCGGGTGAGTGAAGCCGATGGAATAACGATCGTTCTCCCGATGGGGTTCCAGTTCGAGGCCGTTGTCCAGACGCACATTGCTGCCCAGATCGGCGCGGTAGCGCGAAGCGGACAGGGCCAGTTGCGTGCCCTCTGCATTGAGGAACTGGTTGTAGTCCAGGCGGTAGTAATGCTCTTTATCGTCACCCGGCGGAAACAGGCCGCTGAGGGTCAGCTGTTCGCCCATCGCCGTCTGGGAGTTACTGCTCACACCCAGCAGGGCCTGAGTGCCGTTGCGGTTGTCTTCGGTGGTGCTCAGGGTACTGGTGAAGGGTTTGCGGCTGGCCTGAGCGATCAGGGTTGACGCGCCGTCGGTGGTGCCCGGTGGCGGCACCTGGGCTTGCAAGGTCACGCTGGGGATGCGGCTCATGAGCGTGGTGTAGCGCTCGAACGTCTTGCGGGTCAGCGGGCGTTCGGCCTGCAGTTTGGCCACCAGTTCATCCAGCAGGCCTTTGACCCGGCCGACGTCGCCCTGCAACTGGTAATCCTTGATATAGCCCTCCACCAACACCACGCGCGCGGTGCCGTTGTCGAAATTCTGCTGGGGCAGGAAGGCGTAGGACAGCAAGTAGCCATCCTGTTGATAACGACGGGTGATGCTGCGGGTCGCTTCAATCAGGTCGGCGAGGCTGCTTTCACGGCCGAGCAAAGGTTGATAAAGCGCCGCCAGTTCCTCCAGCGGGTAGATCGTGCCGCCCTGGATCTGCACGTTCTTGAGCTGCACTTTGGTGTCCATCATCAACGGTTCCTGACGCGCGCCGGGCTCGGGGACCTGCGGCGGCGTGGCAGTCGGGCGGTAGGCGTCGGCGGGCAGATTCGGCACCGGCAGGTTACGGATGGTTTCGTTGCTGTTGAGGAAGCTGGGCAGGGTGTCGGCGAGGAGGGTGGAGCAGAGGGGAAACAACAACAAAAAAGCCGTGGCGCGCATAGGACACTCCCTGTTCGATCGCTGTAGCACCTGGATCTTCGTGACCCAAAGAAAAGGCGGAAGACTGAGCAACATCTTCCGCCCTCAACCAAGTGTAGGCGCTGTAGGTAAGGCCGCCTGCCGACGGCCAGGTGCAAGCTAGCGTCTGTTGCCGCCCAGGGCGCCGGTGAGTCCGCCGATGACACCGCCCAGCCCGCCGGGTGTGCCGGTCGCGCCAGTGCCTGCAGTGCCGGCATTGACCAGGCCGCCAGCGGCAGCGACGGTGCCCCCCACGGTGGTCACGGTATTACCAAGGGCCGTGACCACCGGGTTGGCATTGCTGCCCGCTATCGCAGTGCCGAGATTGGCGACTGCACCACCCGCCTGGTTGGTGAGACCCGCGACAGGAGCGCCGAGTCCGGTGCTGGCGCCGACGTTTTGAGTCAGCCCCGATACCGCCGTGGTGACCGGGTTGATCGCCGCACCGACGTTCGTCCCAAGCGTACCCAGCGCTGCAGTCGGGGCGGTGTTGGCCACGCCGCTGCCACCCAGTGCACCGCCGACGCTGGCGACCAGATTACCGCCGGCTACACCGGTAATGCCTGCCGCGCTCACCGTTCCATTGCTGTTGCCGATGTTCAGACCATTGCCGACGTTGACCACCGCGCCGCCGACGGTTTCAAGCAGGCCGCCTGCGCCCGGTGTGCTGCCGCCCGAGCCTGTGCCATTGGATACCAGGCCACCGGCTTTGCCGACCGTGGTGCCGACGTTACTCACCGCACCGCCCACGGTATTGGTCAGCGCATTGCCGTTGCCGGCATCGGTGACTTTGGTGCCCACGCCATTGACGGTATCGCCGACCTGTTTCACCACACCCTTGAGCGGATCGCCCAACCCGGTGGCGCTGCCGACTTTGTCGGTGGTGCTCTCGACCATGGCGATCACCGGCACCAGTTTGCTGCCTACTTCCTGGGTGACGTTGCCCAGAGGGCCAGTGGTTGTGGCGGTGCTCAGGGTGTCGCCGAGCATGGTGACGCGTTCGCCGACGCCATCGAGCACCGGAGCGACCCGGGTCACTACGCCGCCAACGACTGGAACGCTGCTGGTGGCCGTGGCCAGTTTGCCGCTGACATCGGAAACGCCGTTGCCAAGATCCTGTACCACTCCGCCTACTGCCGATGCCGTGACGCCGAGGCCATTGGGATCGGTGCCGAGTTTGCCTACGCCATTGGCTACGCCATCGCCCAGGGTGCTGACCACATTGCCGGTGGTATTGGCCACGCTTTGCACGACGCCGCCTGCCACCGGTACGGAACTCAATGAATCGCCGATCTGCCCGACGCCTGAGCCCACGCCGCTGACGGTGTTGCCGACGTCCTGCACCAGGGTGGTGGTGACCAGTGGCGTTGCGCCCGGGTTGGTCGGATTTGTGGGATCGGTCGGATTGGTTGGGTTCGTCGGATCGGTAGGGTTTGTCGGGTTGGTTGGATCAGTCGGATTGGTGGTGCCACCGCCGCCGGTGCCAGCGGTGCCGTCAGAACCGCCTGCGCCACCGCTACCGCCACCCGCTCCACCGGTGCCCGCCGTGCCGCCATCCGAGGAGGAGCTGTCCGGGCTGCTGTGATGACCGCCACCGCCGCTGCTGCAGCCGGTGAGTCCGAGGGAAAGCGCGAGCGCCAATGCGATTGCCGATTTGTGCCACACCTGATTGTTCATGGTTGAGAGTCCCTGCACCTGTAGCAACGTCGTTGTCATCGAGGGCTGACCGATTCTGTTGCCGGCCATTCCTTCGTCCGTTGTTTACATGACAGTCGCAAGGGCGGTGGCGCGCCATTATTGAATTGGTATTAATGCGAGGCGGTGATGAGGAAAAATTGCCGTGAAATCAATGAGTCAGGAAGGCGCCGCGGAGAATGGATACTTAAGTGATATACACAATTCAATCGTCCCCGCCCCCTGTAGGAGCGAGCACGCTCGCGATGAACGCCGGAACACCGCTGGGTGTCAGGCGCCCAGCGTTATCGTTGACGACCATCGCGAGCGTGCTCGCTCCTACAGTGGATTGGGGACAGTCAGGCCAATGGCTGCCAATTGCCTACCATGTGCTCAAGATCACCACTGCCGATCAACTGCAACTCCCCACTCGACCCCGCCGCACTGGCCAGCAGCGCCACCTCACTGGGCAGCCGCACCGGCTTCTTGAACTGCACCGCGATCTCGTAATCCGCCGTCGGCAAATGCTCTTCCAGCGCCGCGAGTGTGCGGGCCTTGTTCCACAGTCCGTGGGCGATGGCTGAGGGGAAACCGAACAACTTCGCGCTGGCCGCACTCAGGTGAATCGGGTTGTAGTCGCCGGAGACTTTGGCGTAGCGCCGGCCGATATCCGCGGGGGCTTTCCATTGGGCGATCTGGGTGAGGGGCAAAGTTGAGGCGAATACCTCTTCCACCGGTTCACCCTCGAGCTTCACCCCGCGACAGAGCATCGTGCTCTGCGCCTCCCACAGCGTCCCGAGCTGATCTTCCAAAGTCGTCAGCAAATCGAAAGTCGCGCCCTTGGCATGGGGTTGCAGGTTCTGCACGCGCACACTGACTTGCGCCCGATGCAGACCGCCCATGGGGCGCAACACGCGGATTCGGTTGCTCAAGTGGATCAGCCCGAGCAGGGGAAACGGAAACTCGTGGCTGGTGAGCAGCTGCATTTGCAAGGCGAAAGCGAGGATGTGTGGATAAGTCGGCGGCAGCAGGCTGCTGTCGGCGAAACCGCAGACCTTGCGATAGGCCTCCAGGCGTTGGGGATCGATATCCACCCAGCAGCGCAAACCGGTGTCGGGCAGGGTGGTGCCAGTAATTTTTCGCCGCGTCGCAGCCTTCGCATAAAGCGCCGGCAGGCCGGGTTCGCGATCGAGTTGGTGCCAGTCAGTGGTCATGTCTAGGCCCCCAGAACGCTTTGCCCGCACACGCGCAAGGCTTGCCCGGTGAAGGCACCGGTGGCCGGTTGCGCCAGCCACGCCACCGCTTCGGCCACGTCCTGCGGCAGGCCGCCTTGGCCGAGGGAACTCATGCGTCGCCCGGCTTCGCGCAGGCCGAACGGCACTTTCGCTGTCATCTGCGTTTCGATGAAACCGGGAGCCACGGCGTTGATGCTGATGCCCCGCTCCAGCAGCGCAGGCGCCCACGCCTGCGCCAGACCGATCAACCCAGCCTTGCTCGCTGCGTAGTTGGTCTGGCCGCGATTGCCGGCGATGCCGCTGATCGAGGCCAGCAGAATCACCCGCGCATTGTCACGCAGCGTGCCGCTGTCGAGCAGTGCCTGAGTCAGTACCTGCGGCGCATTGAGGTTGACCGCGAGCACCGCGTCCCAGAAGTCCGGGGTCATGTTGGCCAGGGTTTTATCCCGGGTGATCCCGGCGTTGTGCACCACGATGTCAACGCCGTCGGGCAGGTGCTCGATCAGTTGCGTGGCGGCATCTTCGGCGCAGATATCCAGGGTGATGCTCTTGCCGCCCAAGCGTGCGGCGAGGGCGTCGAGATCGTTCTTCGCCGGCGGCACATCGAGCAGGATGACGTCGGCACCATCCCGAGCCAGGGTTTCGGCGATGGAGGCGCCGATGCCCCGGGCCGCGCCGGTGACCAGCGCCTTGCGTCCGGCCAGCGGTCGAGTCCAGTCGCTCACTTGGGTGTCGCAGGCGTTGAGGCGAATCACTTGTCCCGAGATGAACGCGCTTTTCGGCGAGAGGAAAAACCGCAGCGGACCTTCGAGCTGATCTTCGGCCCCTTCGCCGACGTAGATCAGTTGCAGGGTGCTGCCGCTGCGCAGCTCCTTGGCCAGCGAGCGGCTGAAACCTTCAAGGGCGCGTTGGGCGCTGGCGGCGAGCGGGTCATTCAGGGTCTGCGGATCACGCCCGAGAATCACCAGATGCGCGCAATGCTCGAGGTTTTTCATCAGTGGCTGGAAGAACTCGCGCAACTGTTTGAGCTGCCCGGTTTGCAGCAGATCGCTGGCATCGAACACCACGGCCTTGAGTTTCGGGCCGTGGCCGGGAATCCACTCGGTGGCCGTCGAGGGTTCTGTGCCGTAGCTGTAAATCGCGTCGGTCAGGCGGTTGGCAAAGGCGTTGACGTGCTGCGCCAGTGGCCCGCCGCCGATCAGCAGCGCACCCTCGACCGGCCGCAGCCGACCGGCCTGCCAGCGCTCCAGGCGCACCGGCGTCGGCAGACCCAGGGCCCCGACCAGGCGATGGCCGATGGAGGAATTGGCGAATTCGATATAGCGGTCAGACATGGAACGCACTCCGCAAGCTGGGGTTCAAAGTGTGGACCATGATTGGCAATCAGTCGTTCGGTCCGCGAGATAAGGCCTACGCTTGTGCGTTATGACACGCAACCCCAACGCAATCCTGTAGGAGCGAAGCTTGCTCGCGAAGGCGTTGTTTCAGTGAGCATCGATGTGGCT